>CAMATG010000439.1 GCA_945860645.1 Candidatus Sulfopaludibacter sp. SbA3
CGCGAAGACACCAAAGCCGCCATTGCCGGCGGCTTCAGGCAATGACCACACGGCAGGCCGCGCTGGCACGGCTCGGCCTCCCCGCCGGCGCGCTCTGCCTCTGCGCCCTCACCGATCCCGATCATCCCGCCGGCATCATCCTCTGCCCCTTTCGGCTCCTCACTGGCTGGCCATGCCCCATGTGCGGCATGACCCGAGGCGTCGCCGCCCTGCTCCGAGCGCGTTTTGCCGACGCCATCAGCTTCCATCTCTTTAGCCCACTCGTCCTGGCAGCCATCGTCGCCTGGGCCGTCATCGAAATCGGACAGGCCGCCCGGCTCTGGAACGCCCGCCGCCTCGGGGAATGGGCGATGCGCCCCGGTCCGTGGCTCGCGTTTCTTGTCGTCTGCACGGTCTATGGCGCGCTGCGTTGGTGCGGTATAATTGGGGTTCCTCGCGCTTAGGCCGCGCGAAGACTCTTCATTAGTAAAAACAACATGACATCATTGTGGAACGGCGACTACCTCTTTCTCTTGGAGAACCTGATTGTAAAGGACTTCAAGATTCGGTATCGCAACATGTCTTTAGGCGTCTTCTGGTCGTTGTTGAATCCGCTCATCCTCATGGGCGTTCTCACCTTCGTTTTCACCAAGGTGATGCCCAACGCCGTCCCGAATTTCCCCCTCTTCGTCCTCTGCGGCTTGGTCCCCTTCAACTTTTTCACCGTCGCCTGGAACAACGGCACCATCTCCATCGCCAATAACGCCGGCCTCATCAAACGCATTCCCGTCCCGCGCGAGATCGTCCCCATCGCCACCGTCCTCTCCACCACCATTCACCTCGGCATTCAAATCGTCCTGCTCCTCATCCTCACCCTCGCCTTCGGCCGTGGAATCAATGTCCACTGGTTCTGGCTCCCCCTCCTGTGGGCGTTGGAAGTCATGTTCGTCTGCGGACTCGTCCTGGCCACCTCCGCCCTCGATGTCTACCTGCGCGACATGCGCTACATCGTCGAATCCGCCTGCACCGTGCTGTTCTGGCTCGTCCCGATCTTCTATACTCTGGACATCGTGCCCCGCGAGTACGTGACCGTCTACGAATTCAACCCGCTCGCCGCTCTCATCCTCGGTCTGCGCCGCATTCTCTACGAAGGGGTCTCCCCCAATGGCGACGCCGGGCTCGTCTACAAACTGGCCTTCACCTCCACCGTCACCTTCGTCGCCGGCCTGGCCATCTTCTCCCGGCTGAAGCACAAGTTCTTCGACTACCTGTAAGGAATCGCCAAGATGACTGTCATCGAATTCAAAAACGTCTCCAAGGCTTTCCATCGCGCGGTCGGCCAGCGGCTTCTCCGTCACTACCTGGAAGACCTCCTCGGCAAGTCCGATCCTGACTCGTTCCACGCGCTGAAAAACGTCAATTTCGCCATCAATGACGGCGAATCGGTCGCCGTCATCGGAGCCAACGGCGCCGGCAAAAGCACTCTGCTCAGCCTCGTCACCCGCCTCGCCCCACCGTCCGCCGGCCAGGTGACCATCAACGGCCGGGTGGCGGCCCTGCTCGAACTCGGCGCCGGGTTCCACCCCGATCTCACCGGCCGCGAGAACATTCGTCTCAATGCCTCCCTCCTCGGTTTCAGCCGCAAGCAGGCGGGCGACCTCTACGAAACCATCGTCGACTTCTCTGAACTCCACGACTTCATCGACGAGCCTCTCCGGACCTATTCCAACGGCATGATGCTGCGCCTGGCCTTCTCGGTCGCCGTTAACCTCGACCCGGAAATCCTCATCATCGACGAAGTTCTCGCCGTCGGCGATCAGCAGTTCCAGACCAAGTGCATCGACAAGATCTTCGAGATCCGCAATCAGGGCAAAACCATTCTCTGCGTCTCCCACGTCGGCCCGCTGCTCGAAAGCCTCTGCACCCGCGCGCTCTGGCTCGACCACGGCCAACTCGTCATGGATGGCCCCACACACGAAGTGCTGCAGGCCTACGAAGGCCGCACTCTCCACGCGCCCAGCGAGTAGCCGATAAGATAAAGGGAGTGTCTACTCCGCTCACCCGCCTCTCCGAAGAAGAGTCGCTGTTTCAATCCTCCGTTCGCCGCTTTGCCAAGGAACAAATCGCGCCCCGCGCCCGCGATATGGACCACAAAGCCGCCATCGATCCGGCGCTTCTCAAACAGCTTTTCGAGCTCGGCCTCACCGGCATCGAAGTGCCCGAAGAGTTCGGCGGCCAGGGCGGGACTTTCTTTCAGTCCATCCTCGCCGTCGAAGAGATCGCCGCCGTCGATCCTGGCGTCGCCGTCCTGGTCGACGTCCAGAACACGCTCGTCGTCAACGCCATTCGCGATTACGGTACCCGCGAACAGCACCAGCAGTTCCTGACATCTCTCGCCGCCGATACCGTCGGCGCCTACGCGCTCAGCGAAGCCAACTCCGGCTCGGACGCCTTCGCCCTCGCCACCCGCGCCGTCCCCGATGGCGACGATTTCCTCCTCACCGGTCGCAAACTCTGGATCTCCAACGCCGCCGAAGCCGGCCTCTTCCTCGTCTTCGCCACCATCAACCCCGACGCCGGCCACCGCGGCATCACCTGTTTTCTGGTTGAACGCAACACCCCCGGCCTCTCCGTCGGCCGCAAGGAAGACAAACTCGGTATCCGCTGCTCCTCCACCTGCGAAGTGCTGCTCGATAACTGCCGCGTCCCGGCGAAGAACATCCTCGGCCAGCCCGGCAAAGGGTATAAGGTGGCCATCGAAACCCTCAACGCCGGCCGCATCGCCATCGGCGCCCAGCTCGTCGGCCTCGCCCACGGCGCGCTCCAACACGCCATCGGCTACGCCCGCCAGCGCCGCCAGTTCGGCAAACCCATCGCCGAGTTCCAGGGCGTCCAGTTCCAGCTCGCCGAAATGGCCATGCAGGTCGAATCGGCCCGGCTCATGGTCTACAACGCCGCCCGCCTCCGAGACGCCAATCTCCCCTACGTTAAGGAGGCCGCTATGGCCAAGCTCCACTCCTCCCTGATCGCCGAAGATGTCGCCAGCCAGGCCGTCGAAATCTTCGGCGGCATCGGCTTCACCAAGGAGTGCCCCGTCGAAAAACTCTACCGCGACGCCAAAATCGGCAGAATCTACGAAGGCACCAGCAATATGCAGCGTATTACGATTGCCAAAGAAATTCTGTCGTAACCTGAGAAAATCGGTATCCATCCATGTGTAGAGGAGATTCCATGCGCGCCGCCCTTCCGCTTCTGTTCGCCCTCGCCGCCGCTCTGCCCGCCGCCCCTGCGCCCGCCAAGCCGGATCCGTCGGAAGCCGAACTGCAGAAGATCATTGAGAAGTTCTCCGAAAAAGAGAGCGAGTTCCTCGCCGCCCGCGAACGCTATACCTACCGCCAAACCGTCCGTGTGGAAGATTTCGACGGTGGCGGCACCCCGGGCGGCCGCTACGACCTCCTCAGCGACATCATTTTCACGGGCGCCGGCAAGCGTACTGAAAAAATTGTCCGGGCTCCCGTGTCCACGATTAAGTTTGTCCAGTTTTCTCCTGAAGACGAACAGGACATCCGCTCCGTCCAACCGTTCGTCCTCAATTCCAAAGAGCTCCCCAAATATCACGTCCGCTACCTCGGCCGCGAAACCATTGACGAAATTGACACCCTCGCCTTCGCCGTCAAGCCCAAGGAAATGGTTCCCGGTGAACGCTATTTCTCCGGCATCGCCTGGGTGGACGAACAGGACCTGCAGATCGTAAAAACCTATGGCCGCGCTACCGGTAAGTTGAAAAAGGGGAACGATCAGCGCTTCCCCAAATTCGAGACCTTCCGGGAACAGATCGACGGCAAGTACTGGTTCCCCGTCCTCACCCGCGCCGACGACACCCTCTACTTCGAAGAATCCGTCGTCCGTCTCAAAATGCGCGTCAAGTACGAGGACTACAAACTCTTCAAGGGCCAGTCCACAATCATCTTCGGCGACGTCGTTCCGGACTCCCCCGCCCCGCCAAAGAAACCCTGAGAATCGACGTTCACCCCCCGGGATTCCCCACTCAGCCGGATTTGCTGCGGTGGGGGCGTTCCCTGTGTTTTAATGATTTGGTAACACACCATGCCGAGCCTTGCCACACGGCTTCGTCGCAACTTGCTGGCGGGGCAACGACGCCTGCGAGAGCTGCAGATGATTGGGAAAGGTCTCCTTTCCACGGACCATATTGTCCAGGCGCATATCATTCCCATGCGCCGCTGCAACCTGGCCTGCACCTACTGCAACGAATACGACGACGTCTCCAAACCCGTTGACGTCAACATCATGATGGAGCGCGTGGACCACCTCGCCAGGCTCGGCGCCACCCTCATCATGATCAGCGGCGGCGAACCGCTCCTCCACCCCGAACTCGAAAAGATCATCGCCCGCATCCGCCACCATGGCCGCATCGCCGGCATGATCACCAACGGCTATCTCCTCATGCCGGACCGCATCCAGCGGTTGAACGACGCCAAACTGGACCATCTGCAGATCTCCATCGATAACGTCATGCCCGACGACGTGTCGAAAAAGAGCCTCAAAGTGCTCGACAAAAAGCTGCAAATGCTCGCCGAACACGCCGATTTCCACGTCAATATCAACTCCGTTCTCGGCGGCGGCACAAAGAACCCCGACGACGCTCTCGTCATCGGCCGTCGTGCCCTCGAACTCGGCTTCAGCTGCACCGTCGGCATCATCCACGACGGGCACGGCCAGTTAAAACCGCTCGGAGAACGGGAACTCAAGGTCTACCGCGAATTCAAGCAACTCGGCCAGCGCAGCTTCGCCCACTTCTCCGGCTTCCAGGAGAAAGTGGTCCTCGGCCAAACCATCGACTGGCGCTGCCGCGCCGGTGCCCGCTACCTCTACGTCTGCGAAGAAGGCCTGGTCCACTACTGCTCCCAGCAGCGCGGCTTCCCCGGCGTTCCGCTGTTGGAATACACCACCGAAGACGTCAAGCGCGAGTATCTGACGAAGAAGGATTGCGCCCCGCACTGCACCATCTCCTGCGTCCACATGACGTCGCACATGGACTACTGGCGCTCCCCGCAGACGCTCGAATCCGGCCTCAACAGCCGTAAGCCGGAAGAAGAGCTGATCAACATCAACGTCGCCGGCCGCTAAAACCGCACCTCTACCAGTTCTACCCGCGCCACCCAGCGCAGCCTGCCGCCAGACGCCAGCAACCGCAATCGGTCTCCCCCCGCTACGGTAAATCCCAGACCCGGGCTCGACCGGAACAGCACCGCTGCGTCCCCGCCCGAAACCACCAGCTTCCCATCCCCCCACCGGGCCGCCCCGCGCACCTCAAACGCCCCTTCCTCACCGCCCCCGCGTGCCGCCACCAGCACACGAAACGTCGCCGTACTCCCAGGCGCAATCGAAATCCGCTCCTTCCCGGCCAGCAGCAACTCCACCGGCCCCGCGCCCTCCGTCACCCCAGTCGCCACCAGTTCGCTCGTCTGCGCGTCCCCAACAGCCGTAAACGCCCCACCAGCCAGCGCCACCTCCCCAGCCCGCCCAGCCCGCGCCTGCAAGCCCAGCGCCTGCGAATACGCCCCAGCGGCCTCGTTCAGCTTTCCCCCATTCACCGCGGAAAAAGCCCCCGTCGCCCGGTTTTCCATCCCGCCCGAAACGCTCGCCCAATGGCCCAGTGGCTCACTCCCATGGTTCCGGTTGTTGCGCAGAATGATGTTCTCCGGCGATTGCCATGCCCCCGGCGCATTCACCATCACAACCTCTTTCCCCGTCTTGTCATCAATCCGCACGTT
>CAMATG010000440.1 GCA_945860645.1 Candidatus Sulfopaludibacter sp. SbA3
GGGAAAGTGTCGTCGATTGTTGCGGCGGAGACAGGTTGGGAAAAAGTGGAGGAGGGGGTGATTGAGAGTGTCGTTGGCCGGGATGGGGCCGTTAGCTACGCCAAGGGTGGGAAGTTGTACAAAGTGGGCGCGGCGGGAGCGATTGGCGCGAGCGCGGCGATGCCGACGGCGGTGACCAGCAAGGGGGCGGTGTACACGGTGGACGCGGTGAAGAAGCGGGCTGGGCTGGCGGGCACGGCGGGCGTGGCGCTGGAGATGGCGGCGCCATCGGGTATTACGGTTTCGCCGGACGATGGGATGGTGGTGATTACCGATGCGGGCGGGCGGTTTGCGTGGTCGTACCAGATTGGGCCGGACGGTGCGCTGCGGAACGGGGAACCGTTTTTCCGGTTGGAAGTGCCGGAGACGGGATGGATGAGCGGGGTGCACGGGGCGGCGATGGACACGATCGGTCAGGTGTATTTTGCGACGGCGCTGGGCGTGCAGGTTTGTGAGGCGAACGGACGGGTGGCGGCGATTCTGCATTCGCCGGCGGGGCCGTTGAAGGGTGTTGCGTTTGGCGGCGCGTATCTGTACGTGGCGACGGACGCGGGGCTGTTCCGGCGGCCGGTGAAGGTGCAGGGCGGGGTTAGCGCGAAGCTGCCGAAGCCGCCATTGTAAGGGCGGCGAGGGGGAAGCCGATCGTGAACCGGGCTCCCTGGCCTGGGGCGGTGTCGAGGTCGACGGTGGCGCGGTGGGCTTCGGCCATGGACTTGACGGTTTCGAGGCCCAGGCCGGTGCCGCCGTTGGCTTGGCGGGTGCTGAAGAAGGGTTCGAAGACCCGCTGACGGGTTTCGGGGTCCATGCCGCAGCCGGTGTCGGCGACGGTGAGGTGAATGAAGTTGGCGGTGGCGGCGGTGCGGATGGTGAACGCGCCGCGGGCGTTCATGGCGGCGGCGGCGTTGGTGGCGAGGTTGAGCAGGGCGCTGCGGAGGAGGGGAGCGTCGAGAGGGATCAGGGGGAGATCGTCGGCGAGTTCGACTTGGCAGAGAACGCCGCGGCCGAGGGCGAGTTGGACGAGGGGGAGGGCCGCGCGGATGACATCATTGACACTGGCCGGGGCGAGGGTGCCGGGCTCTTCGCGGAGCCAGTTGAGGAGGCGGCGGGGAGAGTCGGAGGCCTGGTCGATGGAGGTGGCTAAGTCGTCGGCGAGGGCGCGTGCGGGGTGGCCGGGAGGGAGGACATGGGCGATTTCGCCGGCTTGAGCGGCGAGGAGCGTCAGCAGATTGTTCCAATCATGCGCCAGATTGGCCGCCAGGCGGCCCGCGGCGACGAGGCGCCGCGTTTGGGAATCTTCCATCGTTTCTATTATGGGCGCGGCGGGGGCAGGATCCAAACCGTGGAGCCAGTCGGCGTCTTCGCCGAACAGGAGGAGGGCCATGTGGGCGGTGGAGGCGAAGTAGTCCGAGAGGAGTTCGTTTTCGGCCTGGAGGGCCTGGAGATGGCGGCGGGTGGAAACAAGGTCGCCCTCGGGGAGGGTGCCAGTCCAGCCTTTACGACCTGCCTTTACGAAGGAGCGGAGGGTTTGTTGGGTATTGCGTTCGGTGATCTGGATGGCCTGAGCTTGGGAGAGGCCGGACTTTTTGAGGCAATCGACGGTGGCGGCGACCAAGGGGGTGAGGAGGGTTCCGGTGAAGGCGGCGCCGGCGGCGAAGAACTGCTTGCGGCCCGGGGTGATGAAGAAAATTCCGGCGCCGGTGGCGGCGGCAAAGCGTTGGAGCAGGCGGTGGGCGGAGGGGTCGACATCGGCGACGAAGCGGGGTTCGGGGAAGGCGTCGAGGCAGTCGAGAGTGCCGACGGAGGCGCCGCGGTGGCGGAGGGGGAGGAGGTCGGAGGAGTCGTGGTGGAAGTCGAGGAAGAGGACGGTGCGTCCGGCCCAGTTGATGTCGGGGTGGAGGGCGAGGGCGAGAAGGTCGTCGAAATCGGCTTCGGGGCCGGAGACGAGGATGAGTTCGGCTTCGCTGAGTTGCGCAGGGAGGGCGGCGGTGCCGGCTTTGAGGCGATTGGCGAGGCGGGAGGCGACGCGAAGGGAGGCGGAGGCGACGGGGCCGAGGAGGGCGCTAAGATTGGGGAGCCGGAAGAGGGAGGGGCTCATGGGCCCCGCGACGAGGAGCCCGAGCCAAGGGCGGTTTGTCATGGCGCGGGGGATTTGAGGGCCTTGATGCGATCGCGTAACTGGGCGGCCTTTTCGAACTCGAACTGGCGGGCGGCTTCGCGCATGCGGAGTTCGAGATCGGCGATGAGTTGGATCTTTTCCTTGGGATCGAGTTCGGATTCGGGCGACTCGGGTTCGAGAGGAATGGTGACGTAGTCGGATTCGGCGATGCGGACGAGGCTCATGTCGATGGGCTTGATGATCGACTGGGGCGTGATGCCGTTGGCGACGTTGTAATCGGTCTGGATGCGGCGGCGGCGATCGGTCTCGCCCATGGCTTGTTTCATGCTGTCCGTAAGAACATCCGCGTATAGGATAGCGCGTCCATTGAGGTTGCGGGCGGCGCGGCCGATGGTCTGGATGAGAGAGCCGAAGGAGCGGAGGAAGCCTTCCTTATCGGCGTCGAGAATGGCGACGAGGGAGACCTCGGGAAGGTCGAGACCTTCGCGGAGTAAGTTGACGCCGATGAGTACGTCTAGCTCTCCTTTGCGCAGATCGCGGAGTAACTTAATGCGGTCGAGCGTACTTACCTCGGAATGGAGGTATTGGCATTTTACGCCGACTTCTGAGTAGTAACTGGCCAGGTCCTCGGACATGCGTTTGGTGAGGGTGGTGATGAGGACGCGTTCGTTCTTTTCGACGCGGATACGGATTTCGTTGAGCAGGTCGTCGACCTGGCCGCGGATGGGGCGGACTTCGACGGGCGGATCGATGAGGCCGGTGGGGCGGATGATCTGTTCGACGGTGACGCCGTGGGCGATTTCGAGTTCGTAGGGGCCGGGGGTGGCGGAGACGTAGATGACCTGATTGACGCGGTTTTGGAACTCTTCGAAGGTGAGAGGGCGGTTGTCGAGGGCGCTGGGGAGGCGGAAGCCGTGGTTGACGAGGTTCTCTTTGCGGGATCGGTCGCCGTGCCACATGCCGCGGATTTGGGGCATGGTCTGGTGGCTTTCGTCGACGAAGACGAGGTGGTCCGCCGGGAGGTAATCGAGCAGGGTGGGCGGGGCTTCGCCAGGCAGGCGGCCGGAGAAGTGGCGGGAGTAGTTTTCGATGCCGTGACAGTAGCCAATTGTCTTGATCATTTCCAGGTCAAACATGGTGCGCTGGTGGATGCGCTGGGCTTCGATTAACTTACCGTTTTTCTCTAACTCGGTGCGCCACCATTCCAGTTCCTCCTTGATGGTGCCCATGGCCTTTTCCTTCATATCCTCACTTAAGACATAGTGCGTTTTAGGATAGATGGGCAGGCGGTTGTGAGATTGGCGAATGGCGCCGGTGAGCGGGTCGACGTGGTGGAGCGATTCGACTTCGTCGCCCCAGAGTTCGATGCGGACGGCGTATTCGTCGTAGGAGGGGAAGACTTCGACGACGTCGCCACGGACGCGGAAGGTGCCGCGTTTGAAATCGTGGTCGTTGCGTTCGTAGAGGAGCTCGACGAGGCGGCCGAGGAGTTCTTTGCGGGAGACGCGCATGCCCTTTTCGAGCATGAGAAGCATGCCGTAGTAGGCTTCCGGGGAGCCGATGCCGTAGATGCAGCTGACGCTGGCGATGATGACGCAATCGCGGCGTTCGAAGAGGGACCGGGTGGCGGAGAGGCGGAGGCGGTCGAGCTCGTCGTTGACGGTGGATTCTTTTTCGATGTAGACGTCGGAGTTGGGGATGTAGGCTTCGGGCTGGTAGTAGTCGTAGTAGCTGACGAAGTATTCGACGGCGTTATTGGGGAAGAACGTCTTGAACTCGTGATAGAGCTGGGCGGCGAGGGTTTTGTTGTGGGCTAAGACGATGGAGGGGCGGCCGGAGGCTTCGATGACCTTGGCCATGGTGAACGTTTTGCCGGAGCCGGTGACGCCGAGAAGGACCTGGTGCTGCGAACCGCCGTCGACCCCTTGCATGAGGCCTTCGATGGCGGTTTCCTGATCGCCGCGAGGGCTGTAGGAGACACCGATCTGAAATTGCATCTTTACAGTGTAGAGGGTGCGAAGCGGGCGCGGATACGTTCGCGTTCGGCGTTGAATTCGCAGCCGAAGAGAGCGATGGCGGCGAGGAGGTACATCCAGACGATGAGGGCGATGACGCCGCCGATGCTGCCGTACATGACGTTGTAGTTGGCGAGATTTCGAACGTACCAGGCGAAGATGACGGTGACGCCGAGCCAGAGGGCGGTGGCGACGAAGGCGCCGGGCCAGACGTTTTTCCATTGTTGGGGGCGGTTGGGGGCGACGTAATAGAGCAGGCCGGTGGTGATGACGACGGCGCCGAGGGAGATGAACCAGCGGATGAGCTTGCTGGCGAACAGGACGCCGGCGGCGACGTTGCCGCCCACGTCGATCCAGCCGGCCATTTGGAGGAGTTGTTGTTCCAGTTTGTCGCCGAAGACGAGCATGACGGAGGCGGCGATGGCGGGCATAGCGGAGATGAAGACGAGGACGAAGGCGACGATGCGGTCCTGGACGATGCCGCGGCCGCCGGGGAGGCGGTAGGCGGCACGGAAGCCCTCCATGAGCGTGGCCATGAGGGATGACGCGGCCCAGGCGGAGAGGAGAGCGGCGACGACGATGAGGGAGAGGGGCTGCTGGCCGCGTTCGCGGAATTGGCGACCGATGATTTCAGCGGTGCCGGGGGGGACGACTTCGAAGACGAAGCGGGCAAGGTATTCCGAGACGCGATCGGCATTGGCCTGGACGAGAATGGCGGCGAGCGAGGAGAGAACGGGGAAGAGGCTGAGCAGGCCGGAGTAGGCGGCACCTTTGGCGATGCCCCAGCAGCCATCGAGGAAGGAGTTGATGAAGGCGCGGCGGAGGAGGATGAAGAACGTCCGCATGGGTCATGCCTTCCTTTGGCGGATGAGGAAGACGACGCAGCCGAGGGCGGTGAGGAGGCTGATCCAGGCGAAGGCGCGTTCTTCTGTGGAGGGCTCGAAGCGGAGGTCGAGGGAGGTGGAATCGGTTGGGAGAGGGCTGGAGACCATGAGCCCGGTGGAGTTGGCACGGAGGGGGACGGGTTGGCCGTTTTGGTAGGCGCGGAAGTTGGGGTCCCAGGGAATGGCGAAGGCGACGTGCATGCCTTTGGGGAGTGCTCCACTGATGCTGGCGTGGCGGGCGTTTTCCCAGCGGAAGTTGAGGGTGGGCCGGGCGGGATCGAGCATGGCGTTGACGTAGGGATACCAGGGTTTCTGGTAGCCGTACTGGATGGTGATGGTGGGGATTTCGTCCGTCTTTACGAGGTGGGCGTAGCGGACGGGGCCGAGCCTGTAGATAGAGTCGTCCTTTTCCTCCCAGACTTTTTCCAGGATGCCGTCGAACTTGCGCGGGTTTTTGTAGTCGCGGTAAAACTCTTCGGAGTTGGGGCCGTGAACGACGATGTATTCAACGGCGAAGGCGCGGAGCAGCATGAGCGATTCCTCGACTTCGCGGCCTTTGGCGAGACCGAGATCGGTGCGGACCTGGTAGGCGATGATGAGCGGGAGACGGGTCTTGATGCCGGTTTCAAATACGCCGCCGAGCTGGGGGATGGGGAACCAGGAGTTGAGCCGGAAACGGGTGCCGCCGGTGGCGAAGACGCGGCCGGTGGGGTGGA
>CAMATG010000441.1 GCA_945860645.1 Candidatus Sulfopaludibacter sp. SbA3
AATCCGGCCTCCCGCCCTCCCCCGAAGCCGACAAAACCACCCTCCTCCGCCGCCTCCACCTCGACCTCACCGGCCTCCCGCCCACCCCCGAAGAAACCGCCGCCTTCGAAAACGACCCCTCCCCCAACGCCTACGAAACCCGCGTCAACTATCTCTTAAATTCCCCCCACTACGGCGAACGCTGGGGCCGCCATTGGCTCGACCAGGTCCGCTACGCCGATTCCGACGGCGGCTCCCGCGACGAGCCCCGCCAAATCTGGAAGTACCGCGAATACGTCATCAACGCCTTCAATTCCGACAAACCCTTCAACCAATTCGTCACCGAACAACTCGCCGGCGATCTCCTCCCCAACGCCACCGCCGAACAGAAAATCGCCACCGGCATGCAGCGCAATTCGCTGCTCCAAATCGAAGCCGGCACCGACCGCGAACTCTACCGCACCGAAGCCGTCGCCGACCGCGTCGACATGTTCGGCACCGTCTTCCTCGGCCTCGCCACCGGCTGCGCCCGCTGCCACGATCACAAGTTCGACCCCATCACTCAGCGCGAGTACTATCAGCTCTTCGCCTTCTTCAACAACATCGACGAGTACTCGGCCGACCTCCCGCCCTTCTCCGACACCAACGACCTCGAAATCACCCACCAGCCCCTGCTCGCCCTCGGCAAACCCGAAGACGTGGAAAAGTACAACACCCTCCGCGCCATGATCCTCGCCCTCCACAAGGAGCGTTCCACCTACATCAACGGCCAGGAAGTAAAGAAGGGGGACCCCAATCTCAAACTTCGCGACGATGCCATCGCCGCCCTCAAAAAACAGGTCCCAAAACTCGATCTCACCATGGTCATGCGCGAACGCCCCACCCCCCGCCAGGCGCACCTCCTGTTGAGTGGCGACTACGCCCGCCCCGGCCCCATCGTCCAACCCGAACTCCCCGCGTCGTTCCATAAATTTCCCCAAAAGCCCAACAAAACCCGGCTCGATCTCGCCAACTGGCTCACCGATCCCGAAAACCCCCTCCTCGCCCGCGTCACCGTCAACCGCATCTGGCAGCGCTACTTCGGCCGCGGCATCGTCGAAACCGAAAACGATTTCGGCCGCATGGGCGCCAAGCCCACCAACCAGGAACTGCTCGACCTCCTCGCCACCGAATTCATCGCCAGCGGTTGGAGCCAGAAAGCCATCCACCGCGCCATCGTGCTCTCGCATACCTACCGCCAGTCCTCCCACGCCCGCCCTGAAATCGACAAGAAGGACCCGAGCAATCTGCTCCTCTCTCGCCAAAACCGCCTCCGCCTCGATGCCGAAATCATCCGCGATTCCGCCCTCGCCGCAAGCGGCCTGCTCAACAAAACCATCGGCGGCCGCAGCGTCTTCCCGCCCCAACCCGATGGCGCCATGGAGGCCAGCCAGGTCAAGAAAACCTGGAAGCCGTCCGAAGGCGCGGACCGCTACCGCCGCGGCCTCTACACCCACTACTGGCGCATCACGCCCCACCCGGAAATGAGCGTCTTCGACGCGCCCAACGCCATGAACGCCTGCACCCGCCGCACCCGCAGCAACACCCCGCTCCAGGCGCTGACTCTCTTGAACGGCGAAGCCTTCCACGAAATGGCCCAGGCGCTCGCCAAACGAATCACCACCGAAGCCCCAGAACAAAACCGCATCGAATACGCCTTCCGCCTCACCCACTCCCGCCGTCCAACATCGACCGAACACGCCCGCCTGCAGACGTTCTTCAACGCCGAAAAAGACGCCGCCGCCACGCACCCGGAAGAAGCCGCCAAGCTCGCGTCCTCACCGGATCTCGCCCCCTGGGTCGCCCTCGCCCGCGTCCTCCTGAACACCGACGAATTCATCACCCGCGAATAGGAAATCCATGAACTGGAACCATCAAGCCCAACTCTGGAATCGCCGCCATTTCCTAACAAAATGCGGCCTCGGCGCCGCCCAACTCGCCCTCTCTGGCGCCCCCCACTTCGCCCCTAAAGCCAAGCGCTTGATCTACCTCTTCATGGAGGGCGGCCCCTCCCAGCTCGACCTCTTCGACGACAAACCCAAACTCCGCGCCGCCGATGGCGAACCCTTCCCCATGCAACTCCTCGCCGGCAAGAAATTCGCCTTCATGGAGAACATGGCCGCGCCCACCGTCTACGGCTCCCGCGCAACGTTCAAACCGCACGGGCAAAGTGGCAACATCGTCTCCAGCCATCTCCCCCACATCGCCGGTGTAGCCGATAAAATCGCCATCGTCCGCACCATCCAAACCAACAACGTCAACCACTCCCCCGCCATGGTCCTCGCCCACACCGGCTCCATGGTCCCCGGCCGTCCCAGCCTCGGCGCCTGGCTCATGTACGGCCTCGGGAATGAGTCGAAGGACCTCCCCTCTTTCATCAGCATGATGAGCGGCCCCCGCGGCCCCCGTAACGGTCCCGACATATGGGGCAGCGGCTTCCTCCCCAGCTCGTACCAAGGCGTTCCGTTCTCCAGCGGCCCCCAACCGATCTTCGACGTCGCCAGCCAACCCGGCGTCACCGCCGATCGCCAGCGCCGCGCCATCGACGCTCTCAAAGACCTCAACCGCGAACACCAATCCCTCACCGGCGATCCCGAAATCGCCACCCGCATCGCATCGTACGAAATGGCGTTTCGCATGCAAGCCAGCGCGCCGGAGCTCATGGATCTCTCCAAGGAATCCCAGGAAACGCTCGACCTCTACGGCGCCACCCCGGGCAAGGGAAGCTTCGCCAATAACTGCCTCCTCGCCCGCCGTTTGATCGAACGTGGCGTCAAAGTCGTCCAGCTCTATCACACCGATTGGGACCACCACACCGGCATCGACGCCGGCCTGAAGAAGGTGTGCCCCGAAGTCGACAAACCCTCCGCCGCTCTAATAACAGACTTAGCCCGCCGCGGCCTCCTCGAAGATACGCTCGTCATCTGGGGCGGAGAATTCGGCCGTACGCCGATGAGCGAAGGCGGCAAGCGCGGTGGCCTCGGCCGCAATCATCAAATCGATGCCTACACCATGTGGCTCGCCGGCGGCGGCATCAAACCCGGCGTGACAATTGGAGAAACCGATGAATACGGCATGAAACCCGTCGTCGATCCCGTCCACTTACACGACCTCCACGCGACGATGCTCCACTTATTCGGCCTCGACCACAAGAAACTAACATTTCGCTCCCAAGGCCGCGACTTCCGCCTTACCGATACCGCCGGCAACTTACTCACGAAACTCCTCGCCTAAGTACAATCGATAAATGCCCGATCACTGGGATCAAGTCGACGCCCTCTTCGCCGAGGTCGCCGAACTCCCACCCGACCAACGCGCCGCCATCCTCGCCGCCTGCCCCAACGACGCCGTCCGCGCCGAAGTCATCGGCCTCCTCGCCCACGCCGACCCCGTCACCCTCCACGACCCCATCGCCGGCGCCATCCAATACGCCGCCCAAATGCTCGACCCCTCCCAAGCCCTCATCGGCCAGTCCGTCGGCGAATGGCACATCGTCCGCTCTATCGGCGAAGGCGGCATGGGCTCGGTCTATGAAGCCATTCGCGATCACGACGGCTTCCGCCAGCGCGGCGCCCTGAAGATGATTCTCGCCGGTGCCAATAGCGCCAGCACCCTCCACCGCTTCCGCCAGGAACGCGCCATCCTCGCCGGCCTCGAACACCCCTATATCGCCCGCCTCCTCGATGGCGGTGCCGGCCCCAACCAACAGCCCTTCCTCGTCATGGAGTTCGTCGAAGGCCTCCCCCTCAACGATTGGTGCCAGCAAAACAATCCGCCCTTAAACACCCGCATAGCGCTCTTCCAGAAGATCTGCGAAGCCGTCGAATACGCCCACCGCAACATGGTCGTCCACCGCGATCTCAAGCCCGGCAACATCCTCGTTTCCCCCGAAGGCACGCCCAAACTGCTCGACTTCGGCATCGCCAAAATCCTCGAAGGCCCCGGTGCCGATCTCACCCTCACCGCCCTCGGCTTCCAACCCATGACGCCGGATTACGCCGCCCCCGAACAGGTCCTCAGCCAGTCCATCACCGCCGCCACAGACGTCTACGCCCTCGGCGCCGTGCTCTATGAAATGCTCACCGGAGCCCTCCCGCACAAGTTCACGGAAAACACCCCGCTCGGCTGGGCCCAGGCCATCTGCGAACAACCCGTCGCCGCCCCCAGCACCCTCAACCGCCGCCTCGCCGGTGATCTCGACAACATCATCCTCAAAGCCATGCGCAAGGAACCCGCCCGCCGCTACGGTTCCGTCGCCGAACTCGCCGAAGATCTCCGCCGCTTCCTCGAACATCTCCCCATCACCGCCCGTCCGGAAACCGCGCTCTACAAAACCGCCAAGTTCATCCGCCGCAATCGCGCCGCCGTGGCCGTCGCAGCCGTCGCCGTCATCGGCCTCATCGGAACGTCGCTCTACGCCCTTGCCCAGGCCCGCGAAGCCACCCGCCGCTTCAACGACGTCCGCGTCCTCGCCAAGTCGTTCCTCTTCGATTTGAACGACGAACTCGCCAAGGTCCCCGGCAACACCAACGCCCAGGCCATGCTCCTGTCAACGGCCACCCAGTACATCGACAAACTCGCCGAATCCGCCGCCAGTGACCCGTCTATCCTAGACGATGCCGCCACCGGCTACTACCGCCTCTCCCGCGCCATCGGTGGCTCATCGTCGAACAACCTCGGCCGCCGTACGGAGTCCGTCCGCTACCTCGAAAAAGCGGTCGCCAGCAAACGCCTCCTCGCTGCCCGGGACGCCGCCCAACTCCCGCGTCTTGCCGATTGGCTGGCCAACCCCGCCAACGAGCGCCGCGCAATCGGCGACACCCCCGGCGCCATCGCCGCCGGCCAGGAAGCCGTCGCTCTCATCGAACGCACAAATCCCAACTCCAAAATCGCCCTCAGCCGCGTCTATCTCCAACTCGGCCGCGCCATCGGCGAAACGGATAACGTCCCGGAGGCCATCAAAAACTCCGCCCGCGCCGAATCCCTCCTCCGCGAAAGCGGTCAGGCCCAACTAGCCGATCTGGTCAACGCCGCCATGGATGTAGGCGACGGCCAAAGCTCACTCGGGATGGTGAAGGAAGGTGTCGCCACCTACCGCCGCATCGTCGCCATGATTGACGAAGGTCTCGCCGCCGCCCCGCCGCAGGATCGCCTCCCCCTCCGCCGCGCCCGCGGCCGCGCCTGGGCCGCCATCGCCGAATCGCTCGATAGCTACATCTCCCCCAGCCTGGAGGATCCCGACGCCTCCATCGCCGCCCGCCGCAACTCGCTCGCCGTTTGGGAAGAACTCATCCGCGAAGACCCCAACAACCGCAATCCCAAGGCGGCCCTGGCCGTCAACCAAAGTGAGCTTTCGGTGACCCTCCGCAGACGCGACCCCCGCGCAGCCGTCGAAATGGCCCGCCGTGGCCTCGCCGGCATGGAAGCCGCCATGGCCAGCAGCGGCCGCGGCGACCTCGGCACCCTAACTCGCGAAGCCCGCGCCCGTCTCCGTGTGGCCATCGCGCTCCAAGCGGCCAATGACCAGCAGGCCGCCATTCGCGAAGCCGAAACCGCCCTGGCCACCCTCCAGCCCATTGCCGAAAAGCAGCCCAAAAATCTCCGCGCCACCACCAGCGTTCTCTGGGTGCTGATCGTTCTGGACCGCCGTGCCGAAGCCGCCAATTGGGCGGAGCGCTTCGTGCAATCAAGCGATCTAGTACCTAGTTGCACTAGTTAGCGTACTGTGTCATTCTGGCGCAATGCGCC
>CAMATG010000442.1 GCA_945860645.1 Candidatus Sulfopaludibacter sp. SbA3
CTTCGATTTCACCGCCCGCCGCGGCCAATAGTTATTGGTGGTATCCGCGTCGGCCGTCTCCAGATGCGGATCCAGCACGATGGATTTGATCTCCTTCCGCGTCGCGATAATCTTCTCAACGGCGATATTGTTCCGCCGCCAGATCTCCGCCGCAATCCGCAACTCCTCCCGCGTCCCGTCGCTGAACTCCACCTGCAGAATCACCGGCATCACCAGTCCGCCCAGGTTCTTCAGCCCCACGGAGTAGAAGTTCATCGAAGGGTCAAACAGCTTCCGTTCGTCGTCCTCAAACTGCTTCGCCCAACCCTCAAATGCCTTCTTCTCCGAAGGCAGAACCGTGAACTCATCGTACTTGTTGTAGAAGTCGATCAACTCCGGATAATCCTCCACTCGCTTCCGCAACGGCTTGTTCCGCTGCGCCGCCAGCGTCACCGGCTCGGCCTCTTTTTCCTTCTTCGAAATCGACTTCTCCACGTCCGGATTCTGCGTGTCCACCTGGTACTGCTTCACTTCGTCGATGGAAATATCCACCAGCTCCGTCGTGTAGAACCACCCGTGCCAGAACCAATCCAGATCGGTCCCCGACGCATCCTCCATCGTCCGGAAGAAGTCCGCCGGCATCGGCCGCTTGAACATCCACCGCCGCGCATACTCTTTAAACGCGTAGTCAAACCGCTCGCGCCCCAACACCGTCTCCCGCAGAATATTCAGCGCCGTCGCGGTCTTGTGATACGCGTTCCCGCCCAGGTCCACGATCGATTCCGAATTCGTCATGATCGGATCGTGCCCCTCGCCCTTCATGTACTCCACAATCTTCGCAGGCTCCCCGCGCCGTGACGGATAGTTGTCTTCCCACTCCACCTCCGCCAGATATTGCAGAAAGGAATTCAACCCCTCGTCCAGCCACGTCCACTGCCGTTCATCGTTGTTCACCACCATCGGGAAGTAGTTGTGTCCGACTTCGTGAATCACCACGCTGATCAGCCCATACTTCGTCCGCGCCGAATAGGTCTTATCGTCCTTCGGCCGCGGCCCGTTGAAACAGATCATCGGGTACTCCATCCCGCCCACCGGCCCGTTCACGCTGATCGCAATCGGGTACGGATACTCAAACGTGTACCGCGAATAGATGTTCAGCGTGTGGATAATGGCGTGCGTCGAATACCGCTCCCACAAGGGATTCCCTTCCTTCGGGTAGTACGACATCGCCATGATCGTCTTGCCGTTCATCACGTGCCCCTGCGCGTCCCAGGCAAACTTCCGCGACGACGCAAACGCAAAATCCCGAACATTCTCGGCGTGGAACACCCACGTCTTCTTCCCCGTCGGTTTGTTTTTCTCGTTCGCCGTCGCCTCCGCTTCGGTCACAATCATCACCGGCTTCTTCGCCGTCCGCGCCGTCGTCAGCCGCTGCCGTTGCGCCGCCGTCAACACCGCGTCCGGATTCTGCAACACCCCGGTCGACGCCACGATGTGGTCATTCGGCGCCGTGATCCGGACTTTATAATTCCCGAACTCCAGCGTAAATTCGCCCGTCCCCAGGAACTGCTTGTGCTGCCATCCGTTCACATCGTTATAAGCCGCCATCCGCGGGAACCACTGGGCAATCTCGTACAGCCAGTTCCCGTCTTTCGGAAAGAACTCCGCCCCCGTGCGCCCGCTCACGCGCTTGGAGTTGTTGATCTTGTAATCCCAGTTGATCGTAAAGACAAACGACTTCCCCGCGGCCAACGGCGCCGGCAAATCCACCCGCATCATCGTCCGGTTGATGTGCTTGTGCAGCTCCGTCCCCGCCGCGTCTTTCACATTGCCAATGTGATACCCGCCGTCGAACTGGTCATCCATGAACCGCCGAAATGTCGGCAGCGGAAACTTCTTCCAATCCGGCGCCGTCTCGGTCAGCCCGGTGTCCGAATGCGGCTCCCATATGTTCTGGTCCAACTGCAGCCACAGGTACGTCAGCGTGTCCGGCGAGTTGTTGTGATACGTAATCGTGGCCCGGCCGATGATTTTCTGATTCTGGTCGTCCAGCTCGACATCTATGTCATAGTCAGCCCGTTGTTGCCAGTATTTATGGCCCGGCGCCCCCGAAGCGGTGCGGTAGTCGTTGGGCGTCGGAAGGATCTCTTCCAACTGCCGGAACTTATCGATCGGGCTCTTTTTGTTCTGCGCCGCCAGGTGTAGCGTCACAAACAGGGCCCCCAGAAGCAGCCTGCGTATCATGATTTAACCTAGCGAAGTTTCCCCCTTTCCGGCAACAAGTGGAGCTGAAATGCAAAACGAACCAAGCCCACTCCCCCAATAGCCGTATCCTGAAAGAAGTCATGCACCCACCCGTTGAAATCGCCGAGCCGAAGCCATCCGTCTCCCTCGGCATGTTCGGGATGATCCTGGTCCTCGCCGCCATCGGGGCTTTCTTCATCGCCCTCGCCGTCGCCTACGCCTTCGCCATACAGGACCGCCCCGCCCAACCCAACGTCCATCTCTCCAACTGGTTCTGGGTCTCCACCGTCTTCATGGTCTTAAGCTCGGGCGCCCTCCAATGGGCCCGCCGCGATCTCCGCATGGCCCGCCTGGCCCCCTACCGCATGTGCCTCTGGCTCACCTTCGGCCTCGGCGTGCTCTTCCTCATCACCCAACTATTGGGCTGCCAGGACCTCGCCACCCAGGGCGTCTACGTCGTCGGCAACCCCCGCGGGTCCATGTACTACGTCTTCAGCGGCATCCACGCCTTCCACCTCCTCGGCGGACTCGGCGGCATGTACTGGCTCATCCGCCGCGCCGGCGATCTCACCGATGGCGAAGAACAACCCCTCCGCAAACACCGCGCCGCCGCCAAGAACACCGCCGCCTACTGGCACTTCATGGGCGTCCTCTGGGTCGGCCTGCTGATCCTACTCTTCGCCTGGCAATAATTAAATTGGTGCCAGGCACCAATTTAATCTTTCCAACTCTCCCAAAACGTCTCCAGACAACAATTTCAACACTCCCGGCAGCGTCCGGTGATCGCTCGCCACGCCCTGCCCCAAAATCCGCGTCTTCACCACCGCACCGGCAGCCAAATCACACAACCGAACTGTCTTGTTCATTAAATTGGTGCCAGGCACCAATTTAATCTTTGCTACTCCTCCCCTGGCAATAGCTTCAACACCGCCAACAGCGCCCGGTGGTCACTCGCCACCGCCTCCGCCAGCACCTTCGTCTCCACCACCGCCCACCGCTTCGCCGGCCGGAACAGCACGTAATCAATCTGCCGCTTCGGCTTGTCCACCGGAATCGTCGCAAACCCCTCACCACGAGTCGCGCTCGCCCACTGCTGCATTAACGTCCCCACCACCAAATCGTCCGGCGGCGCGTTCAAATCCCCCGCCAACACCGCCGGCAAACTGATCGGCAGATTCGCCATCCCCGCCCCCGCCATCCGGTCTTCCTCGCTCTTATGGTCAAAATGCGTCGAAAAGAACGCCAGATCCTGCGAACACCGGTACGGCCGCATCTCCACCATCAATAGAGATCGCGGCTCCATCCCCTCGCTCGCCCCAATCGGAAACACCCGCGAACCCAACACACTCCCGTTCACCAGCACGGCGTTCCCATACCCGCCCCCCTGAAACGCCATCGACGCGCCAAACACCCCCCGCATCCCCGTCAGCCGCTCCAGCTCCCGCACCGTGTCCCGGCCCTTCAGCCGCTCCGTCCGCACGTCCACCTCCTGCAGCGCTACCACGTCTGGCCGCGCAGTCGAGATCACCGCCCCGATCCGCGCCAGGTCCAACTTCCCGTCCACCCCTTCCCCATGGTGAATATTCCACGTGAGTACTCGTAACTCACAGGCCGAAATTGAGGTCATAATAAGGGGAAGCACCGCTAGCCAACGCATGTAACGCTATTGTCGCGCTTTGCGACACCGCGCGGGAACATGAGACACTGGAAGGGTGCAAACATCCGGAGTCAAAGCATGAAATTCGTACACGGTGTCGTCCTGGCGCTCATGTTTTCGGTGATGGTCTATGTCGTCAATCGCGACATGGCCCGGCAGGATTTTAGCGCCGATGGCAAACCCGTCCCCGCTTCGGCCGGCCTCATCCAGGCCGCCTACGCCGCCGAAGAACCCGCCGCCAAAATGGACTGGCGCATGTTGCGCGAGTTGAACTACCGCACCGGCAAAATCTCCCCGTCCCTCAAAGCCCTCGACGGGAAGATGGTCCGCATCCCCGGCTACATGGTGCCCCTCGAAGACGACTCGGAAATCGTCAGCGAATTCCTCCTCGTCCCCTACGTCGGCGCCTGCATCCACACCCCGCCCCCGCCGCCCAATCAGATCGTCCAGGTCAAGATGAACAGCGCCAAGAAGGTCAAAATGAGCTTCTGGGATCCGGTATGGGTGCAAGGTAAACTCCAGATCGCCACAGTGAAAAGCCCCTATGGCGACGTCGGCTTCCAGCTGACCGGCATGCAGATCGAACCTTACAAGGACGAATAAACCCCATGCGTCTCGCGCTTGTTCTACTTGCTGTTGGCGTGATCCTCCCCGCCCAGACCCGCAGCCGCAAGGCGCACGAGCATGGCTCGGCAAAGGTCAGCATCGCCTTTGAAACGGCCAAAGGCGCGCCCAAAGGCGTCATCGAATTTGAATCCCCCGCCGAAAGCGTCGTGGGCTTTGAATACGAAGCCAAGACCCCGGCCGACAAAGCCAAAGTCACCGCCGCCCTCAACACCCTCAAAGCCCGCTTCGGCGAAATGGTCATCCTCCCGCCCGCCGCCGCCTGCAAGCTCACGGCGAAATCGGCCAAGATGGAAGCCGAACACCACGACGCCAAACAGAAGGGCAAGCAGGAGCAGCACTCTGAAGTCCACGCCGAGTTCGACGTCGCCTGCGCCAAGCCCCTCAATGGCCTCGAAATCCGCTTCGGCTTCACCAAGGTCTTCCCCAAAATCCACGATGTCGATGTCGCCCTCTTGGTCGGCGAACAGCAGTCCAGCGCCGACGTCGAAAACGACAAGGGCGTCCTGAAAATCGCCAAATGAGCGACGCCCCCGCCATTCGCCTCACGGACGTCCAGTTCGCCTACGGCAAGGGCCCCCGCGTTCTGAACATCCCCACCCTCGAAGTCGTCGCCAAGGAAAAGGTGTTCCTCTTCGGCCCCTCCGGCTCCGGCAAGACCACCCTCCTCGGCGTCCTCGCCGGCGTCCTCGGCGGCTACACCGGTGAGGTGGAAGTCCTCGGCCGCGACGTCGCCAAAATGTCCGGCTCCCAGCGCGACGCCTTCCGCGGCTCCCACCTCGGCTACATCTTCCAGCTCTTCAACCTCATCCCCTATCTCTCGGTTCTTGAAAACATCACCATCCCCTGCCGCCTCTCCGCCGAACGCCGCGCCCGCCTCAACGGCCTCTCTCTCGAACAAGCCGCCGAACAAACCGCCAAGCGCCTCGGCATCGGGGAGCTCCTCCACAAGCCCGTAACGAACCTCTCCGTCGGCCAGCAACAACGCGTCGCCGCAGCCCGTTCCCTCATCGGCACACCGGAGCTCATCATCGCCGACGAACCCACCTCCTCCCTCGATTACGACCACCGCGAGAAGTTCCTCGAACTGCTCTTTGAGTCCTGCCAGGCCGCCGGCTCCACGCTCCTGTTCGTCAGCCACGACCGCTCGCTCATGCACCTCTTCGACCGCCAACTCTCCCTCCCCGATATCAACAAGGCAGGTAGTTAATGCTCCTCCTTTCCCTCGCCTACCACTCGCTCAAGAACCGCATCCTCAC
>CAMATG010000443.1 GCA_945860645.1 Candidatus Sulfopaludibacter sp. SbA3
GACCACCATGTGCACGTCGCCCGCGGGCATGGGGAAGGTGGCGTTGACGGCGTGATCTTTGGCGCCTGCGGGGATGCGGAACGTGGTGTTGACCACCGGCAGGAACACCATGCGCTTATTCAGTTTTTCTTCCGGTTTGGCCAGATAGAGACCGATCTTCGTCTGGTCCGCATGTTCTTTGCCGGCAGGGAAGTAGTGCATCTGGATGATGATGCGGGCGCCTTTCGGGAGCAGCAGGCCAACGCCTTCGGGCAGGAGCGCCTGGCGGGAGCCGGGCACCCAGCCACCGAGCATAGTGCCGGCAGAGAGCTGAACGCCATCGCCGGGGCCGCCGAAGCACTCATAGCCGGGCTCTTCGTCCTTGGCGTCGAGTTCGGCCGATTTCCCGGTCTCATCGATGTAGAGAATGACGTGGTGCGCCACCTGGCGATTGCCCGGAACAATTTGCACGGCCTTCACCCAGACGTCCTCATCGAAGCCGGCGGGGACGACGAAGCAGCGGTAGATGTCCTTGCGGCGGGGCACGTTGTAGAGTTCGGGCATGCGGATGACGGCGTCGGGTTCGCCGAGTTGCCACTCGCCGGTTTCGGGCAGCGCTTCGGGCGTATCGGCCGGGTCCCCTTCGGGAGCGCCGGTGGCGAGCCAGTCGAGCAGCATCTGCCGCTCCGCTTCGGTGAGGCCGAAATCGTTCTTGAACTTGCCGTGCTCGTCGACAGGTTTCCAGGGCGGCATGATCCGCTCTGTCACCACGCGCTGGATATCGGTGCTCCAGGTTTTGGCGGCTTCGTAGGAGTCGAGTGCGAAGGGGGCGATGTCGCCGGCGCGGTGGCAGCCTTGGCACTTTTCCTGGAAGAGACGGGAGATCTCTTTGGTATAGGTGACCTGCGCGATCGCCAATGGCGCCAGCGCGAGCAATGCGAATAGGGACAATACTGGCTTCATACGCTTCTCCCATTATGGACGTTGGCGGAGCGCCTTTGGAGAGAAGGAATTTACTTGATCAGCGTGGCGATGGCCTGGGCCTCGCCGGACTTGCCTTCGCCAACGGGGCCGACCTTTTCGGCGGTCTTGAATTTTACGCCGACCTGGTCGATGTCGAGTTCCAGGAGCCGCGCGATGTTGGCGCGGATGGCTTCGCGGAAATCCTTCAGCTTGGGGCGTTGGAGGATGACGGTGGTGTCGACATTGGAAATGGTCCAGCCGCGCTCGCGGACGAGCCCCGCGGCGTGGAGCAGGAACCGGTCGCTGGAGGCGCCTTTCCACTGCGGGTCGGTATCGGGGAAGTGCATGCCGATGTCGCCCAGGGCGAGGGCGCCGAGCAGGGCGTCGGTCAGGGCGTGGAGAAGGATATCGGCGTCGGAGTGGCCGTCGAGACCGAACTCGCAGGGCACCGTGATGCCGCCGAGAATCAGCGGCCGACCGTCGGCAATGCGGTGATTGTCCCAGCCCAATCCGGTGCGGATGGCGATCATGCCGGCTGGCGCTCCCGCTCTTCGGCCAGGAAGAGCTTAGCCAGATAGAGATCGGTGGGCTTGGTGATTTTGATGTTGCGGTCGCTGCCCGGGACAACGTGGATGTTGACGTTCTCGAGCCGTTCGACGAGGCTGGCTTCGTCGGTGCCCACGAAGCCATCGGCGGTCGCCTTCGCAAACGCTTCGCGGAGGATGGGGAGCGTGAAGACCTGCGGGGTTTGCGCCATGACCAGGCGCTCGCGCGGGATGGTGGTTTCGATGCGGCTGAGGTGTACGCGTTTGACGGTGTCGACCGGGACGATGCCGAGTATGGCCGCGCCGCAGGCCGCCGCTTCCTCGATCACCTTTTCCACGGCGTCGAGCTCGACGAACGGGCGCACAGCATCGTGCACGGCAACGAACTCCGTCCCGGCGTCGAGATGGCTCAGGGCGTTTTCGACGGACTGCTGGCGCGAGTCGCCACCGACTACGAGGCGCACGGGCTTGGCCAATTGTTCGGCGTCGAGCAGATCCTGGACCCAGGCAATATCATCCCCGCGCAACGCGACGACGATTTCGCCGACGGCCGCGCAGCGGGCGAACTTGCGAATCGTGTGCAGCAGGATGGGCACGCCCTCCAGCTGCAGAAACTGCTTGCGGCTGTGGGTTCCCGCGTCGGGTTGCGACTTGGCCATACGAGTCCCGAGACCCGCGGCAGGTAAAATGACAGCGACTTTCATGATAGAAGGAGCCTAAGTTGTTATTGTAAGCCCGATTCAATGTGACGCGGCGCGCTCAGCGGGCTTTTCCGCCATATGGATCCGGTCGTCGAAGCGGCCGAAGATCATTTTTCCCGCCGTCGTTTGCAGGACGCTGGTGACGCTGATCTCGACTGTTTTTGAGATCAGCTTCCTGGCGTTGTCGACGACGACCATGGTGCCGTCGTCGAGATAGGCGACGCCCTGATTCGATTCCTTGCCCTCTTTGATGATGAAGACCTTCATCATTTCGCCGGGCAGTACGACGGGCTTCAGTGCGTTGGCAAGTTCGTTGATATTCAGCACCTGCACGCCGTGGAGCGTGGCCACCTTGTTCAGGTTGAAGTCGTTGGTGACGACGCTGCAGTTGTAGAGCTTCGCCAGTTCGATGAGCTTCATGTCGACTTCGCGGGTTTGCGGGAAGTCGTCTTCGACGATGCGGACCTGGAGGTCGGGGTTCTTCTGGATTTTTTGCAGGATGTCGAGTCCGCGGCGGCCGCGGTTTCGCTTCATGGAGTCGGCCGAGTCGGCAACGAGTTGGAGTTCGCGCAGGACGAATTGCGGGATGACGAGGACGCCGTCGAGAAAGCCGGTTTCGACGATGTCGGCGATGCGGCCGTCGATGATGACGGAGGTGTCCAGGATCTTGAACTGCTGCTTGGTGGAGATCTCTCCGCCGAAGATGCCGCCGAGCGCGGACAGATTCAGCATCTCGCCTTTGTGGGCGCCGACGACGAGGCCACAATAGGTCATCCAGAGGAGGATGGTGAGTTCCAGGAAGGGAAGAGCGCTGCGGTCACCGGCCAGCGCTTTTTCGAGGACAAGGGAGATGAGAAAAGCACCGACGATGCCGAGCAGGGAACCCGCCGCGGCGCCCATGATGCGCTTCAGCGTGATCTCGCGGATCCGGTGTTCAAAGAACAGGATGACGCCGCAGAGGGCAACGCCCACCAGTGCGGCAAGTGGCCTTTGCAGGCCGAAGGGCTGAAGAAACCAGGCAGCCGAGGCCAGGAGCAGCAACAAGGTTGCCCGGAGTATTAGAAAATCCCGCATACGTCCTCTGGGGTACGAGCGACTCCGTTATATCACGGATTGGAAACTGTTAACAGCCTATTGCAAAAACAGAAAAGGCGACCTCTTGCGAGATCGCCTTTTCCAAACGACGGAAACTTTGTTTACAGCGCCTTTGCCAATTCCTCGGCAAACGCACTCGTCGGCTGTGGCTTGTTACTCTTACGCTTTGCCGCGGTAGGAGCGCCGGCGTCGCGGTTAGGCCGCGGACGCTTGTTCCGATCCATTCCAGGGGGCCCAGTCATCGGGCCGGCCGCCTTTACAGGCACCCCGCCTTTCGACTTCGGCGGCTGTGCTGGATTGGCACGGAGCAGGCGATCTTCCAGAGGCGCGCGATCAAATCGGCGGATGATCGAATTCATCTCCTCCACGTTGGGAGCTTCAATGAATGCGAACCCTTTGGACTCTTGTGTTTCGGGGTTACGGATGACCTTAATGGAATCAGCGACCAGGTTCTCAGCAGAGAGCCAGGACTTGATGTCGTCGGCAGTCACCCAGGCAGGAAGGTTGCCAAGGAAAACGGTATTACTCATTCGGCGGTGCTAACCACTCCGTTGCGGTGGGATTTTCGAGGTAAATTCCTCGGGGAGCACTCCCATGCTAACACACGTGTAGGGGTGCGCAAACACAACACTTAGCGAATTGCAAGAAAAAAGCCGTTCCCGGGCCGGGAACGGCTTTTTTCTTGCCTAAGTAACAGGTTTACGCCAGGAATTCGACCGGACGCACCGTCAAAATGGCCGGATTGGACTGCAGGTCGGCGCGAACGGCATCGGTGACGATTCCATCCACTTCCACCACCGCGATCGCCTGGATGTGCTGGCCGGCCACCGGCGTCTCCTGGCGCCCGAGCGAGAAGTTGGCGATGTTGATGCCAGCCTTGCCCAGCGAATTGCCCACGTGGCCGATTACGCCCGGCACGTCGTTGTTCTTCAAATACAGCAGGTGCCCGCTCAGCGTCGCTTCGCAGTAGATGCCGTCCACCATGATCAAGCGCGGCTTGTTGAGGATGACGGCGCCTTCGACGACCGTCACGCCGGCATCGGTTTCCAGTTCCAGCCGGATGGAATCGATGTGGCCCGTGCGCTTCTCGTGCGTTTCAGAGACGCTCAAACCCCGCTCGGTGGCGATGGGCATGGCGTTGACCAGATTCGCCCGCTGTTCGAGCGAACGGTTCAAGACGCCCGCCATGCCCGCGTTGCGGAGCAGGGTGGTGTTGAAGTCCGCGATCCGGCCGGTATAGGTGAGCTTGACGCCCTTGGGGTGCCCTTCGGCGGCGAAGGCGGCGAAGTTGCCCAGGCGTTCGGCCAGCGCGATGTAGGGGCCAACGGCCTTGTACATGTCCGGCGAAAGCGCGGGCATGTTCACGGCGTTGAGCGCGATGCCATTGACCAGATATTCCACCAGTTGTTCGGCAATGCGCACGCCCACGATTTCCTGCGCCTCGTCGGTGGAGCCGCCGATGTGCGGGGTCGCCAGCAGGTTCTCAGCGCTTAGGAGCGGGTCGTCAGCGGCCGGCGGTTCTTTCTCGAACACGTCGAGGCCGGCGCCGCCCACTTTGCCGCTGGCGAGGGCCGCGGCGATGTCGGCCGATTTGATGAGTTCCCCGCGGGCGCAGTTGACGATGCGCACGCCGGTCTTCATCTTTTCAAAGGCCGCCGCGTTCAACATCCCATGCGTTTCCGGCGTCAGCGCCATGTGCAGGGAGATGTAGTCGCTCTGGGCGTACAGCGAGTCCAACGTCACGAGTTCGACGTTCAGATCCGCCGCGGTCTGCGGGTTCACGAACGGGTCGTGCGCGATGATGCGCATGTCGAAACCGGAGGCGCGCTTAACGACTTCCCGGCCGATCGAACCCAGGCCCATCACGCCCAGCGTCTTGCCACGCAGTTCGTTGCCCTGGAACTTCTTCTTTTCCCACTTGCCGCTCTTAGTGGAGGCGCTCGCCGCCGGGATGGCGCGAGCCAGCGACAGCATCAGGCCGATGGTGTGTTCGGCCACCGAGATCGCGTTGCCGCCCGGCGTGTTCATAACCAGCACACCGGCCGCGGTGGACGCTTCCAGGTCGACGTTGTCCACGCCGACGCCGGCGCGGCCGACAACCTTCAACTTCGGCGACTTGGACAGGACGTCCTTGTTCACCTTCACCGCGCTGCGCACCAGCAGTGCGTCGCAATCACCGAGGTGTTCGGCGTATTCCTTCGGGTTGGAGACGACGATGTCCCACCCGGCCTGCGCACGCAGTAATTCCAAACCGGCCGCGGCCAGTGGTTCCGCTACAAGAATCTTCATGGATTTGCTTCCGCTCCCGTATTGTTACGCCTTGGCCGCGGGCGACATGGCCGCCTCGGCATATACACGCTGCACCGCTGCCACGCCAGAGCCCAGCTCCACCTTATGGCCGTTGGCCTGGAGGATCAGTTCGAGCGCCGCGATCACCGCGAACATGTCGGCAAAATCGAAGTAGCCG
>CAMATG010000444.1 GCA_945860645.1 Candidatus Sulfopaludibacter sp. SbA3
AGGTGGATGTGGGTGTCGATGGGTTTGTTGTCGCTGGCGGCGAGGGCCATCAGCAGCGCGCGGCGGGAGATTTCCATATCGGGGCAAGTGTATCGGATTGCGCGGCTAGAATGGGGGGATGGCGCGGATACGGCAGGCGGTGTTGGCCGATGCGGCGGCGATGGCGGCGGTGCATGTGGCCAGTTGGGAGTCCACCTACACGGGCGTGCTGCCGGCGTCCTATCTCGCGGAGCGAACCGTGGCCGTGCGGTATGCCTTCTGGCGGGACCGGTTGGCGGAGGCCGATCCGGCGATCTGCATTTTTGTCGCGTGCGGGGAGGATGGGGCGGTCTGCGGGTTTGCGTCGGGTGGGAATGGGGAGTTGTATTCGCTGTATCTGTTGGAGGAGGCGCAGGGGATGGGGCTGGGGCGGGCGTTGGTGGCGACGGTGCTGGCGGAGCTGCGCGGGGCCGAACGGGTGATTGTCTGGGTGCTGGGCGTGAATCCGGCGCGCGGGTTCTATGAGCGCCTGGGCGGGCGGCTGGTCGCCGAGAAACAGACGATGATGGGTGGGGAGCGGTTTATGGAGGTGGCTTATGATCTGGGACCGTGTTGAGGCTTACAACAAGGGCCGCGATCCGGAGCGGCTGGCGCTGAAGTACAGGAAAATGGCGGGCGATGCGCTGGCGTTTTTTCGGGGCACGGCGCACCTGTTCTACGAAGATTGGCCGGCCGACAAAGCCCTGGTGCGCGCGCCGGCAGCGTGGTTGTGCGGGGATTTGCATCTGGAGAATTTTGGCACCTATCGGGCGGACAACCGGCTGATCTATTTCGACTGCAACGACTTTGACGAAGGCTGTCTGGGGCCGGCCACGTGGGACGTGGCGCGGCTGCTGGTGAGCGTGGCGATTGAGTGCGAGGAGCGGGAGTACAAGGCCAAAGATGCGCGGGCGTTGTGTCTGCGCGTGGCTAGTGCGTATGGGGCTGCGTTGGCGAATGGCAAGCCGCGTTGGACGGAGGAGGAGACGTCGGCGGGGATCATTCGCGAGTTGTTTTTGGGCTTGGAGTCGCGGACGGCGGCGAAGTATTTGAACACGCGCACGGTGCTGGAGAAGCGGAAGCGACGGATCAATGTGGAGAATGGGAAGGCGCTGCCGGCGCCGGAGAGAGACCGGGACGCGGTGCGAACATTTTTTGAGAAGCGCACGGAGTTCCGGTGCGTGGATGTGGCGCGGCGGATCGCCGGGAACGGGAGCCTGGGCGTGCCGCGGTTTGTGGTGTTGGCGGAAGACCCGGAGCGGAATCCGTTTTTGTTGGACATGAAGCAGGCGGGGGGGCCCGCGCCGTTGCGGTATGGCGTGCCGCCGGTGCAACCGAAGTGGAAGAACGAGGCCGAGCGGATTGTGGGCGCGCAGGGGTTGGTGCTGGCCATGCCACCGGCATTTTTGCAGGCTGTCGTTTTTGACGGCCGCGGGTGGGTGTTGCGCGAACTGTTGCCGAGCGAGGACCGCGTGGACGTGGCCGGGGCCACCGATGCCGCGTTCCGTGAGTATGCGGTCACACTGGGCGCGGTCACGGCGTGGGGGCAGTTGCGGGCGAGCGGGCGGAAGGGCGCGGCGAATGGCGATGCGCTGGTGGAGTGGCGCGTGCCGGCGGAGCGGTTGGTGGAGTTCGCTATGGATTATGGGCGGCAGGTGGAACGGGATTGGAAGGCGTTTCGGGAGAGGGCTGGCTCCGGGGCGAATTAGATTTCGTTTGTTCCGTGGCTCTGGCGGGTGGTGTCGCGTCTGGTGGACACGGCTATTGTGTCGGACCGGGGTGGTTTCGTTGGGAGTTTTGCACGCCATGTCCCCGGAGGGGTGGTGGTATTTTCTGGGCTCCTGTCGGCCGCTGCTTCCGCTAGGAAGACGCTTCGGCTGCCGCTGCGAGCTCGGCCTTCCACTGCGCCGCGATGAGAATCGCCGAGGCCGACGTGAACCGCTCCGCGCCGGCGGCGTATCCTGCCTTCCATTGATCGAGGTTCGCGCCGGTGAGTTTTGGCTTGATGAAGTCCCGCCCAATCCGTTTCAACAGCGCCACGTCGGCCACGTTGTTGGTCGAGATAAACGCCGCCCCCACCCGCTTGCTCATCTTCGTCAGAATCACCTTGTGATCCTCGCCAAAGTAGCTGCTTTCAAACAGCACCGAAAGCATCACGCCCGCCCCCTCGCAGCTCTCGGCGATCTGCTCCAATTCCGTCTCCTGGTGGCTGAACTGGCGCGAAATCATTTTGCTGTAGTTCACGACGAAGTTCAGTTCCTTCGCCCCGCGGCGGATGAGGTCGCGCCCTTCGTACAACTTCGTGGCGGTGTTGGAACTGCCGTGGGGAAACCCGGCCACGGTCGCTAGCGCTACCGGCGTATCGGCCAGGATCCGCGCCGCCATGTCCACATCGCACGGGCGCACGATGACGGCCGCCAGCCCCATCTCAATCGCCTTATGGCAGCCGGCGTTCACCTGCTCCTCGTTCAGCGCCGGATGAGTCAGCAACAACTCCAGCCGCCCGGCCACGTCGGCGTAGGTAACTAGCGGGGCGCGTTCTTCTTGCTGAATGCTCGAGTCCGGATCCACAGTGTTCCCCATTCCTTCAATCGCGTGCGCCCTTGCGGCGTGCCGGCGAACCAATCCTCGTGATGGAAGTGCGCGAAGTTGCCCTTGCCGCGGTCCTTCTCGTCAATGTCGCCGAGGGCGATGTTCAGGCCCATGGCGCGATCGCCCAGCTTCGTCGAGTAGAACGTGCCGGGGCTCACTTCCAGGCACGGGTCGAAGCTCACGGCCCATTCAATCACGTAGCCTTTGCCGCCGGGCTTCGGCTTGGTGGCGCAATCCATAGCGTGTTCCACAATCCACTTCTGATAGGTATTCCACGCCGACAATTCGCGGCGCGGTTCGCCTTCCATCAGCCCGCCCTTGCCAATTCCGCCCAGCCGCGACTTCGTTAGATTGCACACCATCTGCCAGCTCTGTCCATTGCCGGCGGCGTTTTCTTCCGGCGTCGCGTACTTGTTCGTGGCGTTGATCAACAGCTCCATTTCGTCGCCGAACCAGGGGAATCCTTCGCGCGTCAACTCGTGCGTCTTCGGATTCTCCTCCGGCACCCAGCGCGGAATGTCGATGCCGTACAGCACGTCATCTGTCACGTCGAAAGCGAAGTAGAGCCGCTTGCCATCGTGCTTCACATAGCCGGTGACGGCCAGATCCTTCGCATCGGTCACCTTGGAAAACGTCGATACCCACGCGTCTTTCACGCCGGTGAACGACGTGGCGTCGGCGTACTCGCCGGGGGCGATCACCCCGTCCAGCTTCGGCGTCTTGCCTCGAAAGGCTTCGAGCGAACGGGGATAATCCCCCGCGAACAGGGCCACCGATACCAGGAGCAGGGCCGGACGCATGGCGTTAGCGCTTCTTGGTGGCGGGACGCGCGCCGGGCCGGGCCGGGCCGTTCAATGAGGCGAGTTCGGTCTTGGCCTTGGCGGCGTTGTCGTGATTCGGAAACTTCTTGATTAGCGAGGTGAATTCCTGGCGGGCTTCAGCCTTGAAGCCGGCCTTCACCAGGGCGCGCCCTTTTTGCAGCATGGCGTCGGAGGTCTTGGGGTTGTCGGGGTACTTTTCGAGCAACGTGTCGAAGGCCATCAGCGCGCCGTCGAGGTCGCCGCGGAGGTACTTGATTTCGCCGATGTAGTACTGCGCGTTGGGCGCCAGATCGGTGTTGCCGAACCACTTCAAATAGTTTTGGAACTGCTCGATGGCGAGGTCGGAATTGCCGGCCGTTTTGTCGCGCATGGCGCCGTTGTATAGCGTCTCGGCGGAGACGCCAGCGGGCGGCGCGTTCGGGTTGGCGGCGTTGGGCGCGACCGTCGGATTCGCTGGGGGCGCCGGCGGAGTGGCGATCACCTGGATGGCGCTCTTGATATCGGTAATCTGATTCTGCAGTTTGCCCATGCGGGACGACAGATCGGTGATCGACTCGCGGACGCCGCCGAAGTCGTTCGCCATCGTGTCGACTTTCGCGCCGAGGCCGGCCACCGGGGCGACCAGCAGCCGTTCCTGCTCCTTCATCCGGTCGCGCATGGCAGCGTCGAGCACGGCGACGGCGGTGTTGGCCTTATTGGCGGAATCCAGGATCTGCTGGACCATCACCTGCATGGCCGCCATTTTTTCATCCTGGGAGCGCTGGAGCGCGCGGATCTGATCCTGCATCAGCAGGATGTCGCGTTGGATTTCGGCGATCTTTTCCTTCTGGGAGAAGACGGGGAGGGTGGAGAGAAAAAGGACGGGGAGAAGAAAGAGGGGCTGTTTCATATCTGGACTTCTAACAGAACGGGGACGAAGCGAACTTCGTCCCCGTGGCTGGTTATTGGTTAGCGAGCATTACTGCCCGGTGAAGTGGTCGCGGCGATTCTTCTGCCAGCAAGCTTCGTTGTTGTCGGTGCACTGCGGCCGTTCCTTACCGTAGGAGAGGGTGCGGAGACGGTCGGCGGGGACGCCGAGCTGAACCAGGAAGTCCTTGGCGGCGATGGCGCGGCGGTCACCGAGGCCGAGGTTGTATTCGGCAGAGCCACGTTCGTCGGCATGGCCTTCGATGGTGACGGTGCCGGTGGAGTAGTCGCGGAAGATGGTCTTCAGCTTGTCGGCGTTCTGGGTCAGCACGTTGCGGGCGTCTTCGCGGATGTCGGACTTGTCGAAGTCGAAGAAGACGTCCTGGATTTCGCGGGCGATTGCTTCGCCAAAGGTGGCCTTCGGCGCGGGGGTGTCCTTCACGGGAGTGGGCGTCGGAGCGGTCACATTGACGGTTACAGTCTCACTCACCGAGCCGCCGGCGTTCGTGGCGGTGAACGTGTAGGTGGTGGTGTTGCTCGGGAACACCGAGCGGTTACCGGCGATAACGCCGCCGGAGGCCGAGTTGCCAACGACACCGAGGCCCTGATTGATGCTGGCGCTTTCCGCACCGGTTACTTCCCACTTGAGGGACGAAGCCTGGCCGCGTTCAATCGTGGCGGGTTCGGCCGTGAAGAACTTCACGATCGGCTTCGCGACAACCTTCGGGGCGGGCGCCTCTGTCTTCGCCGCGGGCGGGGGTGCGGGTGCGGGAACCTTCTTCTTACACCCTGCCGCGAAAAAGCTCAGACAGAGCGCCAACGCTAATGCACTGGCTTTATTGGTAGTCATCCTGGTATCTGCCTCCTGGAAAATTTTGCTTCGGTCGAATTACTGAATAGTGCTTGGCGACGAGCGCCGGATGTTACTTGGACCAGGCCGGTTTTTCGTTAATCCCGGCTGAGGTCAGTTGTCGAAGTTGGGAGCCATCAGCGAGCATCGACCAGATTTGGCTGCGCCCGCCGCGGTCGGATGAGAACACGATATGCTTGCCGTCCGGGGCCCACGTAGGGTTCTCGTTCCGGCCCGCGCCGCTGGTGAGCTGTACGTACTCGCGTGTGTTCACGTCCATCACAAAAATATTGAAGTTACCGGGATCATATCCTCTCGTCCACGCAAAGGCAATATGGGTACCCTGCGGATTCCAGGACGGATTCGTTGCTTGCCCTTCTCCGGTTGTCAGGCGCTGAACATCCGCACCGTCACTATTCATTCTATACACTTGCGGGGACCCGCCGCCCCTACCCGATACAAAAACTATGTCATTGCCGGTCTTCGGATTGATCTTTGGCTCCACTTCAACGGCCCGGGTATTCGTGAGGCGGCGGATGCCCGAACCGTCGGCG
>CAMATG010000445.1 GCA_945860645.1 Candidatus Sulfopaludibacter sp. SbA3
CCTGCCGTTCCGCCGCCAACCGCGCCAGCGTCTCCGCCATCGGCCCCCGGAAAATCTCCACCTCCGGCATCTCCAGCAGGCATTCGTACACAAACCCGATCCGTTGCAGGCTCCACCGCTCCCGCGCCAGCTGCCGGTCGTCAAACACAAACACCGCCGGCCCTTCCGCCCGCAGGCAGTCCGTATGTACCCAGTGCAGTTTCATAGGATCGGAAACAGCCTCCGCGACAAGTCTTCATACGAGCCCTCAAACGGGCACGCCGCCCGGCACCCGCGGCAGTACCGCCCCTCCGTATACTTCTCCAGATTCTCGCGGTTAAAGAAATACGGCTTATGGGAAAACGTGGACGCCACCCACTGCCACGACAAGTTATTCGACGCCGCATCCCCGTCCAGTAAATAGGACAGAAACCACCGCGCCCCGGCCTGCCAGCGCACCCGCCGCCAGTGCACCACATACGCCGCCACCCACATCCGCGCATGGTTGTGCAGATACCCCGTATCGTGCAACTCCTCGCGGAACCCGTCCATGCACGCCAACCCCGTTCTCCCCTCCGCCACATCCGCCGGCAACGCCGCCGCGTACTCCCCCGGCAAAAGACCCGTCTTATACGCCTCCCGGTCCTCCCAAACCCCCTCGCCCCACTGCGCATACAACCGCTGCCAGTAGTCCCGCCAAGCCAGTTCGCTGGCGAACTTGCCCGCATCCCGCTCCGGGTCGGCCACCCGCGTCCGCGCGTGCCGCCAAACCTCCTCCAGCGTCAACACCCCATGCCGCAAATACGGCGAAAGCCCCGTCACCGCGCCGTCCAAGAAGTTCCGTGTCCGCGCGTACCGTACTGGGTCCACGGACGCCATCCGCGCCAACGCCGCCGTCCGTCCGCCCCGCCACGGGCTCAACCCCGCCTCGGCCCCCACCGCATCGGGAAACGCGTCCCGCAGGTACGCCGCCAGCTCCTCCCGCCCCGCAAACTCGCGCCGCATCGCAGCGCTCATCCCCGTCCGCTCCGGTTCCGCCGGCACCGCTCACTGCAGTACCGCACCTCGTCCCAAACCCGTTCCCACTTTTTCCGCCACACAAACGGCCGGCTGCACACCACGCACACCTTGCTCGGCAGATTCGCTTTTTTCACGTTCTTCATAGGTCGAAAGGAGGCCCCCGCCCATCCACCACTCAGATGCCGCCCCCGCCAAAACGCGCAAAAATATTCCGCGTAAAACCAGGGACCACATTTACCGAACTTGCCCTACCCCCGTTCCCCTACCCTCCAGGAAAACACCGCCGCCCTCCGCCTCGACGTAGAACCGGGCCCATAAAGGAAGCAGCACCTCCCCGTTATCGGTCGCCAAGTCCAGCGCCGCCTCCAGCCTCGCCGTGGTCCCTTTCCCAACCGCCCCTCAACCGCGGCTTTCGTAGGAAGCCCCCCCCGCGGCGCCCAAGCAATGCAGAAAATCGACTCCGGCCACACCACCAGCGACGCCAACAGCGCGCTAAGCGGGCGTTTCTCTCGCTCCGCCGCGATGACGCACGCTGGAGTCGAGAACTAATCCCATGCCGGCGGCTCGAACGAGTCGCTGCGCGAGTCGATGCCCGATTGGACGTCCTTGGCGAAGTCCTCATCCGGGATAGGCGCGAAGCCGAGCTTGGTTTCATAGGCCTTCGCCAGAGCGATGCAATCGCTCAGCTTACGGCCAGGGCGGACGGGAACGAACGACTTCAACACAGCAACAGGCCTGTGATCTTGCTCGATCACAACTTCGACGCCTTGCCGCACCTTGGCCAGCGCGGCATGGAGATCGCGAGCCACTTCGCCCTCGCTCATGTGTACCGTTGCCATTCGTTCCATTATGGCTCTTGCACCTCATCTTCGTCGCAACCGTCCGAATCTACCCGTCTTGCCCCCCGGTGAATTCCTGTGCCAGCGCCAACACTCGCGCGGCCGGGCGAGCCTGCACCTGTTCGTCGCCCACAAAGTTCCAAGGCCACAACTAACCCTATCTTGATGTTCTTTGCAGTTTCTCTTTTGTGATCAAAGGCTCGGATCTCCACTCTGACATCCGAGACCACCTGAGCATTAGCCTCAATCAACGAGACGGCCCACAGCGCAACCGCTAACAAGGTCCTGTTTTCGCCCCTCATCTGATCTTCTCCCTAAGGCCGAACCCGCATGTTGCAACGAAAAGATCCGTAATGTTCCTTGAGTTCGCACCCCATTTATGGGGCTCATTCGGGAACAGGTCTCGCCGTGAAGGCGAAGAACGGCACACGGTCCCGCCAGTCGTCTTTCGGATCCCCCGCCAGTTCGAGGAAAGCTTCGTTGATCAGGACCGTGGGAGTGAGCGTGACGCCGGGGCGCGAGCGGATGGGATGCCTGGCTAACAGAAGCAATTGGGGTAGATAGACTAAAACAACTCGTCCGCGACAGACCTGTCGCCGCCCCCCCATCGCTGCATTACAGCAAAGGGCCGTACGGTCCAGGGACCGGTAGTGTCCCTGGACCGCCGGGGTCGCGGTAGTGCCGGCGTTACGCCAGAGCGAATCTCACCGGCCGAACGGCGCCTTGTTCACGTCACAGGGTTCGCCGGTTGTCTTGAGCCCCCGCGCCAGCGCGTCTTCCACCCGCAGCCACTTGACGGCGGATCGATGATCGCTGTATCGCAAGGGACCATTGGCAGTCATGGTATTCGCAGGGCAATAGTCGAATTCATAGCGCGGGACGGTGGCATCACCGGTCGCGCCGACGAACACGTGGTAGCGGAACGTGTTGTCCGGGTTCAGTACCGCATACTGCTTCCCCACCTCAAGGACCACAGGGCGCGTCTGCGCCACCGGCGGCGGAACGGGAGTCAGGCCTTTGTCGCTTGCCCACAACGTGGCGCCGCTCTTGCCGGATACAAGCTGCAGGACACCCTCCGGAGTCAGGGTCAGAGAGGCGCTCGCGTCAGGGTCGCGGGTCAGGGCCGACCATATGTAAGCGCCGTTCGGGCCACGCACCACCAGGTTGCCGTCCGCCTGCAACGCGACACTCTTCACCTCCCACAACTTGGGGAGAAACTTCCTCAAATCCCACGCGAACTGATTGGCCGCGTTGTACACCACAATGTTGCCGTCCGGTTGGAAGACGAGATAGTGCTTGCCGGACGCAGAGCGATACTTGCGGCCCTGAACAATCGTTGCGCCGGCGCGCAGGGGAAAGCTATCGGGCGTCGTGCTCGAAACGGCGGCAGGTTGGGAGGGAGCCGCCGATTTGGAACAGTCCTGCCTGTGAAAAGGCACTGCCACCAGTGCCCATGTTCCTCGCTTGATCATGGCGGCGCCGAAGCCGATCTCGGGATAGCAGCCGTCTACGTTGAACCAGGGCCGGAAATGCGTGTCACTATGCAGCCAGCCTTCGGGATAGTCGCCCGGGCCACCGAGGCCGGCGGCCTCCACCACCTCCCGTCCCGCACCAAAGAATTCGGCGCGCAGCCAGGCATGGCTCATGTCCACAATTTTGCCGCTCGCCGGATCGCGGTAATCCGGAGGCCCATCGTGAGTGATCCGGTTGATGGACGCAATGTATTCGGCCTGGAACTGCGCCGCCGCGTTCAGCTTTTCGTTCAGCACCTGCGGTGCGAAATAAGGAGGCGCCGGGTTCTGCTTGAAAACTTTCTGCGGACCATCCAAAGTATTCACCGTAGCTCCGCTGAGGTCGATGGCCGTCTTCGGTTCGGTTCTCTTCTTGCGGAAATCCGGGTCACGGCGTCCGGCGTTACCGTAGGCCAGCATCAGTGCGTAGAAAGAACCTAAATCGGCCGGCACCTGCGTCTTGGGGAAATAGCGCCCGGGCTTCATCGGCAGGTCGTTGAAGCTGATCTGTTTGTTCATGATCTGGGTGAGTTCGGGAACCGGCTCACTATACTGCAGACCGGGAGCGCCGGCGCCGTCCCAGCGCAGCGCCAGCAGGTCCGCATAGCGCCAGTGGCTATCCAGACCCGACGGCGTTGCCGCCGAGTCCAGCACATTGATTAAGGCCTGGTCGGTCTTCAGCCTGTCGTTAATTTGCCAGTCGCCCAACTCGCGGTTATTCTTGCTGTCCAGGCGGATCTGGCCTTTCTGGGCCGGCCGGGAACCCGTCGTATCCCAACTGAAGAACTGCGGGATAAACGTGTACGCTTTTCCGTTGATCGTCTTGGTGACGGGGCGTCCGCCGCCGCGTTCGGTCGTTTGCAGCAGCCAGGGAACGAAGTAGCCAGGAGCCTGCACGTTGTACGTATAGGTCGTGGCCGTGGGCGTCCTTTCGACGGTCGCCAGCCAGTAGGTTGGCGTCTGAGCCTGGACATAGAGCCCGGAAAGGATACTGATCGCAAAAGGGGATCGATCTGCTGAAGTTCATGATTTTTATTCCTTGCTTGCCAAATTTGCTGGCGGCCGTCTAACGTGGACGCGGCATCTGCTCGTTCGGGCTCCTGGTACAGATGGAATCGGTATTCTCCCGTTTCCAAACGTAAGCGTCCGGTGACAACCGCATTGACAGCTTGATCAGAAGGTGAAGTCGAAAAATAGGTGTCCACAAACCGTTATGTGGACACTTCGCCGAAGCGAATGAGTCTCACTCCGTCGGTGGGGGCTCCGCCGCTTCCAACGAGACATTCCACGGCAGCAGTTCCTCAATGCGATTGATCGAATGGTCGGCAATGTGCGTGAGCACATGGCGCAGATATGCTTCCGGATCGATCCCGCTCAGCTTCGCCGAACCGATCAGACTGTAGATCGCCGCCGCGCGTTCCCCGCCGGAATCAGACCCGGCGAACAAGTAGTTCTTACGGCCCAGGGCGACGGCACGCAACGCCCGTTCCGCGGCATTGTTATCGATCTCGACACGTCCGTCGTCGCAGTATCGCAGCAGCGCCGGCCATCGGCCAAGCGCATACCCAATCGCTGACGCCACTTCCGATTTTTTGCTCAGCTTGCCGAGCGTATTCTGCAGCCACGCATGCATCGAATCCAGCAATGGCCTGGCGCGCTCCTGCCGCACAGCCCGGCGCTCGTCCGGTGTGCGCCCACGCACCTCGGCCTCGATCACGTACAGCGCACCAATGCGTTTCAGCGCCTCGTCCGCAATCGGCGATGCATGCGCCTGCTGGAGGTCATAAAACTTCCGCCGAACATGCGCCCAGCACGCCGCTTCCTTCACCCAGCCTTCCTCATAGATCTTGTTGAAGCCGGCATACCCGTCGGCCTGCAATATCCCCTGAAAATCGCGCAGGTGCCGCTGCGGATGGTCTCCCTTTCGATTTGGCGAGTATGCGAACCAGACGGCCGGTGGGCTTGTGTTTCCCGCTGGTCGGTCATCCCGCACATAGGTCCATAACCGGCCCGTATTCGTTTTGCCGTTTCCCGGCGCCAGCACCGGTACCGGCGTGTCATCGCCGTGCAGTTTCTCCGCTGCCAGAACATACTTCCGAACCGCTTCCACCAGTGGCGCCAGTGTGCGGCTCGCACCGCCCACCCAATCGGCCAGCGTGGAGCGGCTCAGGTCCACGCCCAACCGGCTGAAAATCTCGGCCTGCCGGTACAGCGGAAGATGGCTGGAATACTTGGAAACCAGCACGTTCGCCAGCAAGCCCGGACCGGCAATGCCCCGATCACTCGCCCGGCTCGACGCCGGTTCCTGCACGATCCGCGAGCAGCAGCCGCAGCTCATCTTCGGCCGCACTTCCCGGATCACTTTGAAGCTGGCCGGAACGTACTC
>CAMATG010000446.1 GCA_945860645.1 Candidatus Sulfopaludibacter sp. SbA3
ACCGCTTCCTGCCCGACAAGGCCATCGATCTCGTCGACGAATCGGCCGCCAAGCTGCGCACCGAAATCGACTCGGTTCCCAGCGAACTCGACGAAGTCCAGCGCCGCGTCATGCAGCTCGAAATTGAACGCGAAGCCCTGAAAAAGGAGTCGGATGTCGCCTCCAAGGACCGCCTCGCGCGCCTCGAAAAAGAGCTCGCCGATTGCAAAGGCCAAGCCGACGGCCTCCGCGCCCAGTGGCAGAACGAAAAGAAGTCCGTCGACGTTCTCCGCGCCTTGAAAGAGAAGATCGAAACCGCCAAGTCCGACATCGAAAAGGCCGAACGCGCCTACGATTTGAACAAGGCGGCCGAGCTGAAATACGGCACCCTCGTCAACCTCGAAAAGGAGCTCGCCCGCGAAAGCGATCGCCTCGCCGGCGAAGGCTCCAGCCGCCTCATTAAAGAGGAGGTTGGCGAAGAGGATATCGCCGAAGTAGTAAGTCGATGGACAGGCGTTCCGGTAACGAAGTTACTCGCCGGAGATATGCAGAAGTTACTCAATCTGGAGAAGGAGCTTCACGGCCGCGTCATCGGTCAGGAGGAAGCCGTCGACGCCGTCGCCGATGCCGTTCTCCGCGCCCGCAGCGGCCTCAAGGATCCCAACCGGCCCATCGGCTCGTTCATCTTTCTCGGCCCAACTGGCGTCGGCAAAACCGAACTCGCCCGCGCGCTCGCCGAATCGCTCTTCGATGACGAACACGCCATGATCCGCATCGACATGTCGGAATACCAGGAAAAACACACGGTTTCCCGCCTCGTCGGCGCGCCTCCCGGCTACGTTGGCTTTGAAGAGGGCGGCCAGCTCACTGAAGCCGTTCGCCGCCGTCCGTATTGCGTCATCCTCTTCGACGAGATCGAAAAGGCCCACCCCGACGTGTTCAACATCCTGCTCCAGGTGTTGGATGACGGCCGCCTCACCGATGGCCAGGGGCGCACCGTGGACTTCAAGAACTCGATCGTCATTATGACCAGTAACATCGGAAGCCCGAGAATTCTGGAATACAAAGGCGACTGGAAGGGCGATAACTACGAACGCATGAAACGCGCCGTGATGGAGGAACTCCGCCAGGGTTTCCGTCCGGAATTCTTGAACCGCGTCGACGAAATTATCGTATTCCATGCATTGAGCGAAGCGCACTTGAAGGACATCGTCGTCATCCAGCTCGAAGGTCTCCGCAAACGGCTCGCCGACCGCAAGATCATTCTCGAGTTCTCCGACGTCGCTCTCGGCTGGCTCGTCCGAAACGGCTACGACCCAAGTTTCGGCGCCCGCCCGCTCAAACGGATCATTCAACGGGAAGTGGAAACCCCGCTCGCCCGGAAACTGATCAGCGGTGCCATTCGCGATGGCCAAATTGTCAAAGTCGAATTGAATCCGCTCCGCGGCGAACTGGATTTCTCGCCGCCGATTTCAGCGGTCGCCTAAGTCAGAAGCAAGGAAGCAAAAGAGGAAAAAATGGCTCAATCTGAAGAGTTCCGCAATCTGCCGGTCCTGCCGTTGAAAAATACGGTTCTCTTTCCCGGCCTTATGCTGCCGCTCAGTGTCGGTCGCAAATCCACCCAGGCGGCTGTCGAAGCCGCCCTGGCCACTGAAGAAAAAGAGATCTTTATCGTCTCGCAGCGGGACTCGTCCACCGAATCGCCGACCGAAGCCGATCTCTATCCCGTCGGAACCATCGCCGTTGTGCGACGGATCCAGCGCCACGCCGGCGGCATCATGGAACTCATGGTGATGGGCGAGGAACGCGCCCAGTTGGTCAAGCTCGATGAGGTCTCCGACGAAGACGGCGCCGCCGTTTATCTCCGGGCTCGCATCCATCCCCTCCCGCTCCCCGAAGATACAGGTACGGAAGTGGAGGCCATGGAGCGAGACATTCTGGACCTGGCTACCCGCGCCATCAACCTCGCTCATGGCGACTCGTCCAACGACCTCGCCCGTGTCCTCAAAGGCCAGGAAGACTCGCTCCACATGGTCTTCCTGCTCGCTTCCATGATGTCGCTGCCGGTTGAAAAGGAGCAGGTCCTCCTCGAAGCCGAGACCCGGCTCGATGCTCTCAAGGAACTGCACAAATACCTCGCCCACGAGGTGGAAGTGCTCGAACTCAAGAGCAAAATCGCCAGCGAAGCCCGCAACGAGATGTCCAAGGAGCAGCGGGACTACATGCTGCGCCAGCAGATGAAGGCCATCCAGCAGGAGCTCGGTGACAAGGACGACGCCGGCGACCTCGCCGCTCTGCGCGAGAAGGCCGACAGCGCCAACCTCCCCGAAGCGGTGAAGAAGGAAGTCGATCGCGAGCTGGGCAAACTCGGCCGCACCAACTCCGCCTCGCCCGACTATCAGGTCACCCGCGGCTGGCTCGAGTTCGTCCTCGAATTGCCCTGGAACACGACCACCGAGGACAACCTCGACATCGCCAACGCGCGCCATATCCTCGATGAAGATCACTACGAGCTCAAAGAGGTGAAGGACCGCATCCTGGAACACTTGAGCGTCATGAAGCTGAACCCGCTCGCCAAGGCGCCGATTCTCGTCCTCGTCGGGCCTCCCGGCGTCGGCAAGACCAGTCTGGGCCAATCCGTTGCCCGTTCGCTGGGCCGGAAGTTCGAACGCATGTCGCTCGGCGGCATGCACGACGAAGCCGAACTCCGCGGCCACCGCCGGACCTACATCGGCGCCATGGCAGGGCGTCTACTCCAAGCCATGCGCCGCGCCGGGACGAAGAACCCGGTCATCCTGCTCGATGAAGTCGATAAGGTCGGCCGCGACTTCCGGGGTGACCCGGCCCATGCGCTGCTCGAAGTGCTCGATCCGGAACAGAACAAGACGTTCCGCGACAACTACCTGGACGTGGACTTCGACCTGTCGAAGGTGATGTTCCTCTGCACCGCCAACACGCTGGACACCATCCCGCGCCCGTTGCTGGACCGCATGGAAATCATCCGCCTCTCCGGCTACAGCGAAGAGGAAAAGGTGCAGATCGCCCGGCGCTACATCATCCCGCGGCAGCTCACCGAAACCGGCCTCAAGGCCGAACAGGTGGAGTTCACCGACGAGGGGCTGCGCTTCATCATCAGCGGCTACACTCGCGAAGCCGGCCTGCGCCGGCTCGAGCGCTCCATCGCCAAGGTCACCCGCAAGGTGGCGCTGAAGCTGGTGGAGGGCAATCAGGACAACGTGATCGTCGATCAGGCCCAGGTGATCGAACTGCTCGGCCCCGAAGTGGTTCAGCCGGAGCGGTTCCGCAAGAACCTGCCAGCCGGTGTGGTCACGGGCCTGGCCTGGACCGAGTCCGGCGGCGACGTGCTGTACCTGGAAGCGACGACCCTGCCGCAAGGCAAGGGGCTCACCATCACCGGCCAATTGGGCGAAGTGATGCAGGAGTCCATGAAGACGGCGCAGAGCTACATCTGGTCGCACGCCGAGGAACTGGGCCTCGATCCGAAACTCTTCAAGGAGTACGGCATCCATGTCCACGTCCCGGCCGGCGCGATTCCGAAGGATGGCCCCAGCGCGGGCATCGCCTCGGCGACGGCCATGACCTCGGCTTACCTGAAGCAGCCCGTTCGCAGCGATACGGCCATGACCGGTGAAATCACGTTGACCGGCCTGGTGCTGCCGATCGGCGGGGTGAAGGAGAAGGTGCTGGCTGCCCGCCGGGCCGGCATGAAGCGAGTGATCCTGCCCAAAGCCAACGAGCGCGATCTGCGCGATGTCCCGGACACCGTTCGGGCGGAGTTGCAGTTCATCTTCGTCGACCGCGTGGAAGAGGTACTGGCCGACATGATCCCGTCGCTCGCCCCCCAACTCGCCGCCGCCATCGCCGCCTAGTGGCAGAATAGGGGAGCAGAAATGCTCCCCTATTTTCATGCTCCGGCGTTGACGCATTACGCTTGCCTGGCCGCCGCCGTGCTGCTGGGGCATGCGCTGCAACGGATCCGCGCCCGGCAGCTCGGGCTCGATCATGTCCAGGCCGGGACGCTCAGCCTGGTCCTGGTCATCGGCGCCGCCTATGGCGCTCACTGGCTTGCTCTGGCGGCGCAAGGCCGCTTGTTCACCAGCCACCTGGGGCTGATTCTGTTCCCGTACGCCGGCGGCATGTCGCTCGGCGGACTGGGCGGCGGGCTGCTGGCCGCCATGGGGTATGCCCGATGGAAACGCCTGCCGCTCCGCCAACACCTGGAAGCCGCCGCCTGGGCCTTCCCGCCCGCCTGGGCCGTGCTGAGAACGGGCTGCTTCCTGGCCCACGATAGTATCGGCAAGTTCTACGATGGCCCGCTGGCGGTCAACACCCCGACCGGCCCGCGCCACGATCTGGCGCTCTACGAAATCCTCTGGGCCCTCGCGATCACCGGCGTCTTCGCCAAATGGCCGGCCCACCCGGCGCCCAAACTGCTAATCAGCTATGGCCTCCTCCGCGCCGCCATCGCCCCCCTCCGCCTGGAGCCCTCCACCCTCGACTACACCGGCGCCGCAATATTAATTGCGTCCGGCGCCGTGATACTTCGCCAATCGCACACACAAAAGGGGTAGGACTCCCATGAACCGCCATCTTTCCAGCGTTCTGTTGACGCTTTTCCTCGCCGTTCCGCTGCTGCTGATTCCGGGTACATTGTTCGCCGGGCCAACCGGCAACCCTTTTATCGACGAGATGCTGCGGCTGATTGCCAATTGCTACGGGGCACCTGAGCCGGAATCGAGCCCTCTCGGCGACCAAGCCCTCAAGGAATGCAAGCGCAGTCCGCTGGGCGGCGACGCCCCCCAGCCGGCGCAACCCGTGCAAGCGGCGCGCTTGGAGGCCAACCTCGGCCAGACCGACGCCAAATATCCGTTCGTGGCCCGCGGCCGCGGGCAGTATCTCTTCCTCAACGGCACTGAGACGGTGGTCGATTTGCGGGATGCGAACGGCGCCAATCAGGCCGTCGTCCGCATGGAATTGGAAGGAGTCCGCGCCGCCCACGGCGAAGGCGTCTCCCCGCTCCCCCACCGGATCAACTACTTTACCGGCGACCGCCACACCACCAACGTCCCAGTGTTCGAACAGGTCCGGTTCCGCCAGGTCTATCCCGGTATCGATCTGCTGTACTACCGCAACGAGTCCGAGTTTGAACACGATTTCCTCGTCGCCCCCGGCGCCGACGCCAGCCGGATTCGCATGCGTTTCTCGGGCGCCGATTCGGTCGCCATCGATGAGGAGGGACATCTGGCGATCCGCTCCGGCAAGGCGCAGGTGCGGTGGCAGAAGCCGAGAGTTTACCAGGAGGCGCGCGGTCGCAAAGTGGAGGTGGCGGCCGATTACGTTCTCCTGGGCGCCAACCGCGCCGGCTTCCGATTGGGTGTCTATGACAGCTCGCGGCCGCTGGTGATTGACCCAGCCATCTCGTATCTCACCTACGTGGGCGGCGCCGAATCGAGTGTCGCTGGCCGGAGTACCGTCGACGCCGCTGGCAACGTTTATCTCACCGGTGCCACCGGGGACGGCACCTGGCCGGCAACGCCTGGTGCTTTGCTACCGAATCGCGGCGGCTTTACGCCAGCCAACGCGTTCCTCACCAAGATGAACGCCGCCGGATCGTCCCTGATCTACTCCACCTTTTTCGGGGGCGGCGCGGGGGATTTGGGCGTCGCCGTGGCGGTGGATCGGCAGGGCAACGCCTATGTGGCGGGTGTCACCGAGTCGTTCGATTTCCCG
>CAMATG010000447.1 GCA_945860645.1 Candidatus Sulfopaludibacter sp. SbA3
TCGCCCCGCGCACCAGCGGCAGCTTCAACAACTTCGGTTCCGCCTCGATTTTCTGCAGCATCGTCGCGTCCGAGTGCCGAATGTATTTCAACCCCGCATCCTCATACGCCTTCCCCGCCGTATCCAACAGGCCCGCCAGCGTGAACTTCTCAACAAACCGCTTGATCTCCCCCGCCGCCATCGGCTTCGCGTTCAGGTCGATCATCTGCAACGGAATCCGCCGTTCCTTGAAAAACCGCTCCGCCGCCCGCGTCGCGCTGGAGCTCTTCACACCGAAAATCTGCACAATCTGCATCTCGTTTGATTGTGCCAAACTGAGTGTCTGATGATCACCCGCCGGTCGTTTTTCCTTACCTCCGCCGCCCTCGCCGCGCAGACCCCGCCCGTGGAACTCGACTGGCACGACGCCCGCAAATTCTCGGTCGAAGGCCTCGGCTTCAAGGACCTCGCCTCCCCCTACGATCGCCTTCCCTCCCGCGCCGAAGCCGTCGTTCGCAAAGCCGTCTGGGACTTGAGCCGGGACTCCTCCGGCGTCCTCGTCCGCTTCATGGCCAACACCACCGCCATCCACGCCCGCTGGTCGTTGCGCAGCAAAACCCTCGCCGGCCCCACCATGACCGCCGTTGGCCAAAGCGGCCTCGATCTCTACGCCCGCGACAGTGCCGGCAAGTGGCGCTGGCGCGGCATCGGCCGCCCCACCAAATTCCCCGAAAATACCGACGTCCTCGCCACCGGCATGCCCGCCGGCGACCGCGAATACATGGTCTACTTGCCCCTCCGCAACGGCACGCTGTCGCTTGAAATCGGCGTCCCGAAAGGGGCGCGGATCGACAAAGGCCCCAACCGCGAAGCCGGCCGCAAGCCCATCGTCTTCTACGGAACCTCCATCACCCACGGCATCTCCGCCTCCCGCCCCGGCATGACCCACGTGGCCATCCTCGGCCGCCAGTTGAACCGCGAAGTCATCAACCTCGGCTTCTCCGGCAACGGCAAAATGGAGCCCGAAGTCACCCAGTTCGTCGCCGAACTCGACGCCTCCGTCTACGTCCTCGATTGCCTCCCCAACATGACGGCACAGGAGATCCACGAACGCGCCGAAACATGCGTGAAGACCCTCCGCAAGGCCCGCCCCAACGTGCCCATCCTCCTCGTCGAAGACCGCAACTACGCCGATAACTTCTTGAACCCCGCCCGCAAGGAGCGCAACGAATCGGACCACGAAGCCATGCGCGCCGTCTACGCCAAGCTGCTAAAGGAAAAGGTAGCCGGCCTCTACTACCTGAAAGCCGACGACCTCCTAGGCGACGACGGCGAAGCCACCATCGACGGCTCCCACCCCACCGACCTCGGCTTCACTCGCCAGGCAGCCGCGTTCGCCCGGATCCTGAAGGGACTGTAGCCTACTTCCTGGACCCCACCCACAAGGAGCGCAACGAATCGGACCACGAAGCCATGCGCGCCGTCTGCGCCAAACCGCCAATAGTGAAAGCCGATGACTTCCTCTGCGACCCCGGCGACGCCACCATCGAAGGCTGCCATCCTACTTACCAAGCCGCGACATTCGCTCGGATGCGAAAGGGACGGTAGCCGCGCCTACTTCGACAGTGCCTTCAGCGTCTCATGATATCGGTCGGCAAGATCTCTCGCCACCGCCATCACATCCCTTCGCTCAGGTGCCACGAGCGAAATAGACACCGTGCCATTCGGCCCATTACTCGCATACAGCGTCTGCCCTTCGCGAAGTTGAAGGCGCTCGACAACGTCCGGCGGCAAAATCACCCCAAGAGAATCACCAATCTTCTGGATCTTGAGTTCAACCATACAGAACCTATTCTACCTCCCCAATTTGCACCGCCTCCCCCGACGCTATAAAGTCATTGTGTGAAGCCCCACCTGCTCCTCGCCTGCGCAATACCCCTCCTCGCCGCCCCCGACGAGTTCACAACCAAAATCCGCCCCGTCCTCACCGAAAACTGCGCCCAGTGTCACAACCCCGCCAATCCCCGCAATCGCATCGATTTCCTCAAGTCCGATTCCCCCACCGACGTCGAAACCCGCCGCACCCTCTGGCGTGACGTCGCCACCCAACTCCGCAACCGCACCATGCCCCCCGGCGCCTCCAAAATCGCCGAATCGGACCGTATGCTCGTCGCCAACTGGATCGACGACCGCCTCCGCACTACCGGCTGCACCACCGGCGATTACGCCGGCTACGTCGCCTCCCGCCGCCTCAACCGCCGCGAATGGAAAAACACCATCCGCGACCTCTTCGGTCTCGACGTCGTCGCCCCCGATCTCTTCCCCGCCGACGAAGCCGGTGGCGCCGGTTTCGACACCAACGGCGAAACCCTCTACATCCCCCCCATGATGCTCGAGCGCCACATGGAAGCCGCCACCCACGTGCTCGACCGCATTGTCGTCACCCCGCCCTTCAACAAGGTCGTCCTCTCCCACGAGATGAACCCCGCCACCCCGCCCCCCACCGGCATCAAACCCTCGCGTTTTCTCAACCCCGGCGAAGAACTCACCGCCACCGCAAACGTCTTCGCCGAAGGCCAATACACCCTCCGCGTCTCCGTCGAACGTCCCAAGCTCACTCCCTTCACCGTCGAGGTCAAGGCCGATGGCGTCTCCGTCGGCAAACTCGCCTACGCCCGCGACTCCGGCGGCGGCGCCACCGCCCGCCTCGCCACCGTCACCTTCGGCCGCGGCCCCCACACCATCACCGTCGTCAACGGCACCGAACGCATCGAGTTCTACAGCCTCACCGTCGATCAAAAACCCGCCGACGTCACCAGCGAACGCCGCGCCCTCCACTACCGTCTCTTCGGTATCGAAGCCGGCCAATCCCCCGTCGATAAACGCGCCGCCGCCCGCCGCCTCCTCACCCGCCTCCTCCCCCGCGCCTACCGCGGCCCCGTCACCCCCGCCGAAATCGATCGCCTCATGTCTCTCTACGATCGCGGCGCCCGCCGCGGCGAACCCTTCGAAGAAAACGTCAAGCTCGCACTCAAAGCCGTCCTCGTCTCCCCCCGCTTCCTCTTCCGCGTCGAAGACAACGATCCCAAACCCGGCCTCCGCCCCGTCGGCCACTACGAAATGGCCTCCCGCCTTTCGTATTTTCTCTGGTCCACCATGCCCGACGACGAACTCCTCAACCTCGCCGCCCAAGGCAAACTCCAGGACCAAGCTATCCTCACCGCGCAAGTCGATCGCATGCTCGACGACCCCCGCTCCCGCGTCTTCGCCAACGGCTTCATGGGCCAGTGGCTCGGCACGCAGGAAATCGGTGGCCGCGCCGTCCCCCTCCTCACCGAACTCCAACACTTCTACACCCCCGAAGGCGCCGCCGACCTCCGCGAGCAGCCCGAACTCTTCTTCCACCATATCCTCACCACCAACAAAAGCCTCCTCGATCTCCTAACGGCTAAATACACCTTCCTCACCGAACGCCTCGTCAAATACTACGAACTGGAAGGCACAGTGAAACTCCCGCCCGGCCCCGGTTTCCACCTGGTCGAATGGCCCGACGATCGCCGCGCCGGCGTCCTCGGCTTCGCCTCCGTCCTCGCCATGACGTCCCACTACAAACAGGCCAGCCCCGTCCTCCGCGGCGCCTGGGTGCTCGAAACCCTCCTCGGCACCCCAGTCCCGCCGCCCCCTGCCGACGTCCCCCCGCTCGAAGCCGCCGCCAAAGGCGCCGCGAAGAAAATGACCGTCCGCGCCATGCTCGCCAAGCACCGCGAAAGCACAACCTGCTCGGCCTGCCACAACCTCATGGACCCCATCGGCCTCGGCCTCGAAAACTTCGATTGGATGGGCCGCTGGCGCGACAAGGACGACGACGGCTCCCCCGTCGACGCCTCCGGCGCTCTCCCCTCTGGCGAGAAGTTCAACGGCCCCGTCGAACTTCGCAACGTCCTCCTCAAACGCAAGGAAGAGTTCGCCCGCCAGGTCACCTCCAAACTCCTCGGCTACGCTCTCGGCCGTGGCCTCCACGATGGCGATCAATGCACCATTCAGAAGCTCATGGACACCATGGCGAAGAATGGCTACCAAACAAGGGGTCTCGTTCGCGATATCGTAATGAGTACGCCGTTCCGCAATACCCAGGCCGACGCGGCGGTCAGCGAGAGCCATGCGCCCGCCAAAAAGGCTCCGCGGCGACTGTTGGGAACTAAGTGATGGGAACCAAGTGAGGTCCATTATGTTGACACGACGGAATATCCTGCGCGGCCTTGGCGTTGCCATGGCGACTCCCTGGATGGAGTCCGGCGTCTTCGGCGCCACCGGCGTCGAACGCCTCTCCGCCCCGCCCCTCCGCCTCGCCTGCATCTTCATGCCCAATGGCGTTCGCCCCGAATACTGGACCCCCGAAGGCGACGCCGAAACCTACGAGATCACGCCCCACCTGAAGCCGCTCGAAAGCCTCCGCGGCGACTTCATGTTGCTCGAAAACCTCTGGAATAAAAACACCGTCGGCCGCAACGGCCACTGGCCCAAAGTCCCCGCCTGGCTCTCCGGCGGCTTCGTCGAACGCACCACCGGTGGCGACCTCGATTCCGGCGGTACCACCATCGATCAGCTCCTCGCCCAACGTATCGGCCACCAAACCCCTCTCCCCTCGCTCGAACTCGGCTGCGACGCCCCTCGCACCGGCATCGATACCGCCGGCGGTGGCTTCCCCCGCGCCCTCGGGTCCTTCCTCAGCTGGGCCGATCCCAAGACCCCCGTCCCCAAAGAAATCGTCCCCCAACTCGCCTTCGATCGGCTCTTCCGCAACAAGCGCGCCCCGGTGGTCTCCGGCGTCAACCCGCAGTCCCCCGAACTGCTCGATTCGCTCCAACGCGACGACACCTCCGTCCTCGATGTCGTCCTCGAACAGGCCCGCTCCCTCCGCGCCAAAGGCAGCAAAGGCGACCAGGCCCGCCTCGACGAATACTTCGAATCCGTGCGCTCCGTCGAACGCCGCCTCGAAGCTTCCATGAAGCCCCAAAAGCGCTGGATCAACGACGGCAAGTTCCCACTCGATCGTCCCGTTGCCGGCATCCCCACCAGCCACCTCGAACACGTCCGCCTCATGCTCGACATCATGGTGCTCGCCTTCTGGACGGACTCCACTCGTGTCGCGACGTTCATGATGGGCGACGCCCAATCCTCCCACGACTACTCCTTCCTCCCAGGCGTCAAAGGCAACTTCCACGGACTCTCGCACCACCGCGATCTCCCCGATACCCGCGCCCAATACGAAGCCATCATCAACTGGCACACCGAACAAATCGCCTACCTGCTCACGAAGATGAAAGGACTCAAGGAAGGCGACGGCTCCCTCCTCGATCACTCCATGGTCCTCTTCGGTTCGTCCCTCAAATGCGGCAATCGCCACATCGAAGAGAATCTGCCGCTCCTCCTCGCAGGCCGCGGCAACGGCACCCTCCGCCCCGGCCGCCGCGTGCGCTTTGAAAAGAAGACCCCCTTCTGCAATCTCCACCTGGCGCTCATGGAGCGCATGGGCGTCAAGGAAGAGTCCTTCGGCGATAGCACCGGCGTAGCGCAAGGCCTGGCCTAGCAGCGTGTCCAAACTGTCGCTCATCTCCCGCTGGTTCCTCCGCCCCGGCTGCGAAGCGGCAGCGCTCGCCGCCGTCGAACAACTCGCCGCCGCCGTCCAGGCCCACGAACCCGGTACACTCACCTACTTCGTCCACACCCCCGACACCCGGC
>CAMATG010000448.1 GCA_945860645.1 Candidatus Sulfopaludibacter sp. SbA3
CCAGGCTTGGCGTTGCGCGTCCCAGGCCAAGAGCCCGTGTTCGAGAGTTCCGGCGTAGACGGCGCGCGGGGTCGCCACCATGGCGTTGGGATTGACAACGACATTGGGCGGCATGGAATCGAAGGTGTGCCAGACGCCGGCTTGATCGAGACGCTGGACGCCGCCGCCGTAGGTTCCGGCGAACCAGTCCGTGCCGGAGCGGACGAGGGCGGTGATCCAGTTGGTTTTGAGGGCGGAATTGGCGGTGGTGGTGGAGGATTTGACGGCTTCGCCTTTGAGGATCGACAGGCCGCCGAGGGTGCCGGCGAGGAGGGTATCGCCATTGGCGGCGACGGTGTAGACGTGGTTGTTGACCAAGCCCTGGAAGGCGTAGACGGAGCGGGTGCCGCCATCGATGAACGTGAGGCCGGCAGGGGTGGCGGCGACCCAGCCTTTGCCGTGGGGAGCGAGATCGGTGACGTGCGAGGCGATGAGGCCATCGGCGCTGGTGAGGACCTGGCGCTGTTGGAGGCTGTTGTCAAAGAAGACAAGGCCGTTGGCGGTGGCCACGGCGATTTGTTGCCCGACGGGAGAACGCTGGATGCGATTCACGCAGAATATCCGCTCATCTTGCATAGGCGTAATTCGGCGGCGGGAAGTATCAACAATATCCAAGCCGTGATCGAAGTAACCGACCCAGAGGCGGCCGGCGGAGTCCATTTCGAGGGCGCTGACGTTGCCGTGGGAGAGGAGGGCGGCCTGGCCTTCGACGGCTTTGGAGAGGCGGCCAGAGCGGAGGACGTCGAGCGAATCGGGCTTGAGGATGTAGATATCTTCGCCGGTGGAGAAGACGCGGCGCACTTCCCCGCCCTGCCCGGGTTCCTCGCGAGCGGCGCGGGAGGGGCGGGCTTCGAGCGGGATGCGGAGCCAGCCATCGGCGAGGGTGCCGACGAGAAGTTCGGTTTTATTGGCGGCGAGGGATTTGGCCAATAGTCCATTCGCGAGGGTGCGTTCGAGCTTGCCGCCGCGGAACTGGGCGATGCCGGTGGAGGTGCCGACCCAGGCGCGATCGCCATCGACGGCGAGGGAGTGGATGGCTTTATCGGGCAGGCCTTCGGCTTCGGAGAACTTTTCGGCGTGGCCGGCGCGGAGGTGGATGACGCCGTTGTCGCGGGTGCCGGCCCAGAGATCCTCTTCGATGCCGGCGAGGGCGGTGATGGGGAGTTGGGCGAGAGAAGGATGGAAGGGGCGGAGGCGGGTGCCATCGTATCGGAGGACGCCTTGGGTGGCGGTACCGAGGAGGACGCCGCCGGTGGTTAGCGGAAGAATTGTGGTGATTTTACGGGCGTTTTTGGGGGTTATCTTGCGGAAGCGGGCGCCGTCGTAGGAGAGTGCGCCTTCGCCTTCGGTGGCGATCCAGAGCTCTTCGCCGGCGGCGAGGGCGGTGAGCGGGGCGGGCGGGAGTTCCATGCCGGCGCGCCAGGTTTGGGTCAGCGTTCCCGCCGCGTTGTAGCGGAAAAGGGCGTTGGCGCCGGCGACGTAGAGATCTCCGTTCCAGATGACGGCGTCGCGGAAATCGGCGGGAGTGGCGAAGGATTCGTAGCCGGTGGGGGGAGGGTCGGAAAGGGTTTGCTGATCGAAGGGGATTTCGTTTTCGGTGCGGACGGAGAGGCGGGCGTCACGTTCGGCGCGGGTGGCGCGGAAATAGGTCCAACTGGCGAAGGCCGCAGCGAGCAGGACGGCGAGAATGGCGTAGCGGCGCATCAGGAAACCAGCAACATGCTTAGCTCTGGCCGGCAGTTGAAGCGGATGCCACGGATGTTACCGACGCCGCGGGTGGTGTGGATCCAGCGGCTCTGATAACGGTTGAGGCCGACGGCGTAGCGGGTATCGATGATGGGGACGATGGGCGGGCCGTAGAACGGGATAATCACTTGGCCGCCGTGGGTGTGGCCGCAGAGCATAAGGTCCCATGGTTGGAGACCACAGTCGTCTTTGCCATCCGGGTTGTGGTTCATCACAATGACGGGCGCGGATTGGTAGTCCACCTTCTCAAACGCGGGGCGGGCTTGCAGCTCTTCACTCCACCAATCACCGACGCCGACGAGGTTTAGAGGTATGCCGTCGATTTCGAGTTTCACCGAATCGTTGTGGAGCACCTGAACGCCACCGCGGGTGACGAGGTTGCGGATGTATTTGTGATTGGCGAACCAGCCTTCGCGGGCGGCCCAGATGCCGCCGTCGTGATTGCCGAGAGAGGCGAAGGTGGGGACTTTGGCGGAGAGCATCTGCAGGGCGGATTCGTAGCGGGCGGGGTCGAAATCGTTGTCGGCGGTGACGAAATCGCCTGTGAGGCAGATGAGATCGGGCTTCATAGCCAGGACGCGGCGGAAGGCCTGTTCAAGAAACGAAACGGGGATGATGCCGGAGGCGTGAAAGTCGGAAATATGGGCGAGACGCAGCGGACGGCGTAGGCCACGGCCTGTGGAGACCGTCTTCTGCGTCTCTTCCAACCAACCCGGTTCAATTAACTTGGCGTACCCATAGGCGGAAAGCGCCGCCGTGGGCAGGCCGAACAAAAATACGCGACGATTCAATCCTCTGATAGTAGCGAAGAATTACGCCACAATCTTGCGGCAGTATTCGACGCACTTACGAATTTCGGCCACCGTATCGGCGCCTTTGTATTCGTATTCGATGTTGGAGGGGATGGCGATTTTGTTCGTCTTGAGCCAGGTGAGCACGTCCTTGATGGGCGTGTCGCCTTCGCCGAAGGGGAGATTGGCGCCCTGGTTCTTCTTGCGATCCTTGATGTGGAGGGTGACGATGCGCGAGTGCCACTGTTCCATGAACTTCACCGGCTCAAAATTGGCGGCGACGAAGTGGCCGATGTCCAGATTGATGCAGATGTACTTACTCATGCCCTTCATGGCGGAGAGGAAGTCTTCGGGGGTGGCGAATTCGTTGGCGACGATGCGGGAGTGGTTGTGCATCCCGACGCGGATTTTGGCCTTTTTGGCGAAGGGATCGACCTTCTTCGCGGTGGTGACGTTGGACGAAGCGGTGATGATTTTAGCGCCGAGAGCGTCGGCGAATTCGAAACCGCGGGCGATTTCGTCGTTCGTGTAGTCTTCGCGAAAGGAGTAGTTGTAGGCGTGGATGGTGACGCCGCCATCGTTGTACTTCTTGCGAAGGTCCTTGAAGTGGCTGATCGGCACGGAGAGGCGCCACTTACGCACTTCCTCGCGGGCGGTGCCGCGGGGGAAGGCCGGTTCGGCGTGGCCGCTGAACATTTCCACGGTATCGATCTTCAGCTCCTGCAGGGCGAGGAGAGCTTTATCGGCATCGCGATCGCGGAGGCTGTAGGTCTGCGCGCCGATGATGACGCCTTTGAAATTCTTGTCCGGCTTGACGGCAGCCGAGAGTGCCGCGCCTGCGGCGGTGGAGATGAAAATACGACGGGTCTGCATAGACTAGTGCCTATGCTATCACTGGCGGCCGGGGAGCATATAGCGAGCCTTGGCGTATTTCATGAACACATAGAGCGCGCCCATCCAGGCGATGGCGAGGCCCTCGGCGCCGTCGCGGAAGCCCTGTTTCAAAAAGAAAGTGCGGTTGAACTCCCACCAGGGCTTGTAGAACAGCTGCCAGAGGGAGATTTTGACGCGCCTTTCGACGAGCTGCTCGGCGGCCAGAGTGGTGTAGCGATCCATGGTGCGAAGATGTTCAGACAGCGACTGACAGGTGAAGTGGAGGAGCGGGCCTTCGAAGGCTTCCACTTTGCCTTTGACGATGAGACCTTCGTGGACGAACTTGCCCTCCCACTGCGCGCCGCGGCGATCGTAGAGGCGGATTTTGCGGTCCGGATGCCAGCCGGAGTGGAGGATCCAGCGGCCTAGATACTGGGCCAGCCGGGGCATGGTGTAGGCGTCGGCCGAGGGCCCGTTTTTCTTCAGCTGCCAGATTTCGGCTTCCAGCATTTCGCTGACGGCTTCGTCGGCATCGAGCGAGAGAATCCAATCGAACTTCGCCTGTTCGGCGGCCCAGTTTTTCTGATCCGCATAGCCAATCCAATTGCGATCCAGCACGCGCGCGCCGAGCTTTTCGGCAATCTCCACTGTACGGTCCGACGAGCCGCTATCTACCACCAGAATCTCGTCGGCGCAACGCAAGCTCTCGATGGCGCGGGCGATGTTGCGCTCTTCGTTATAGGTGATGATGGTGGCCGAGATTTTCATAGGTACACCGAACCGCGGACAGGAACCGGTGTGAAGGAAAGCGCCAGGATAACAAGCGCCACGGCGGCGACGCGCATGCGCCCGGCGCCCACCGGGCTTTCGTCGATGATCGGCGGGTGGCGCAAGCCAGTCCAGAGGAAGAAGCCGGCCCAGAGGATCCATCCGAGCCAGCCGAAGATGACGCCGATGGCGGCGAGGACTACGGCGAAGAGCTGCGAGAGCCGGCGGTGCTGACGGCCAAAAAAGGCGTAGAGGATGTGGCCGCCATCGAGCTGGCCGATCGGGAGCAGATTGAGCGCCGTTGCCAGCAGACCGACCCAGGCGGCGCGGGCGATAGGGTGGAGATAGAGATCGGCGGCGGCGACGCCGGGAAAGATTAGTTTCGTCGCGGCCCACAGCAGGAGGGGCGAGCCGAAGACGAGGTCGCCTTGTTCGGCTATGCCGGGCAGGACTTTGGAGTTGGCGAGGCCGATGCCGAGCGCGGGAACGAGGAAGATGAAACCGGCGATGGGCCCGGCAACGCCAACGTCGAAAAGTTCGCGGCGGGAAAAGATGGGCGCGCGGATTTTGATGAACGCGCCGAAAGTGCCGATCAGTGTGGGCGCGGGGAGAAAATAAGGGAGAGAGGCGTCGATGCGGTGAAACTGGCAGGCCCAGAAGTGGCCCAGTTCGTGGGCAAGCAGGATGGAGAGAAGGGTAAGCGAGAACGGCAAACCGGCAAGCAGCAAACGCGGCTGATCCCAGATGGCGAGGAAGAAGCCAAAGTCATCATCAATGAGAAAAGCGGGCCGATTGGCCGCGAAGTTTGCGTCGAGGCGCGAACCGACGATGGTAGTTGTTAACAGCGTCAACACAAGCAGCAGCGCGTGAAGCCACCAACGCTGCCGGGATCGCGGACGCTGCGAGCGGGCGTCCATGGCCGATTCCATTAGTGCAGTTGCTGAAGCTCTTTGCCGGGCTTAAAGCGGACGGCCTTACCGGGAGGGATGGCCACTTCGGCGCCGGTGCGCGGATTGCGGCCGATACCTGTCTTTCGCGGGCGGACATTAAAGATGCCGAACCCCCGGAGTTCAATCCGGTCGCCACTGGCCAAAGCCTGCTTCATGCTCTCGAAGACGGTTTCAACAGCCATCTCGGCTTTGGTCTTCGTGATGCCGGTGCGATTCACGACTTCATTGATGATGTCGAGCTTGATCATCCCCGCCTCCTGCGCGCTAACTGAAAACCAATGATAAGATTAGGCTTACGCTCCTGTCAAGCACGCCATGCCCGAGCCATACGACCCCGCCCAATTCCGACGTGCCTGCGCACGCTTTGCCACCGGTATCACGGTATCGACGGCGCTTGCCGCAGACGGCACTCCTCACGGTTTTACCGCCAATTCGTTTACCAGTGTCTCCATGGAGCCGCCTCTGATCCTGATCTGCGTGGACCATCGCGCCAATGTTCTACGTCATTTCGAGCAGGCGACGCACTTTGGCGTAAACAT
>CAMATG010000449.1 GCA_945860645.1 Candidatus Sulfopaludibacter sp. SbA3
GCTGTCCCCCGCCAAACATCCGCCGCGTATGAAACAGGTCAGCCAGCAACTTCCGCGGCCCCGCCAATATCGCCCCGCTCGCCGCGTTGAAGTACTTATAAGTCGACACATACACCGTATCGAACATCGCCGCATACTCGCGCACCGGCCGCCCGCCATACGCCGCCGCAATATACAACCGCGCTCCGTCCAGATGCAGCCCAATCCCCTTCCCCCGCGCCCACGCCGTCATCCGCTGCATCTCCGCAAAATCGAACATCTCCCCCGTCCGCCGCCGCACCGGCGTCTCAATCTGCATCGCCCCGATCGGCACTTTCACCCGTCCGCCAGCCCCCCGCGCCAGCCACTCCTCCACCTCTTCCACCTTGAACGTCGCCCGCCCCATCGCCATCGGTATCATGTGCAGCCCGCTCAGCGTCTGGCAACAATCCCCGCAGTCGTTAAACAAGTGGCTCTCCCCCTGCACCACCACCCGCCGCTTCTCCCCCGCCAGCATCCGCACGGCCATGTGGTTCGCCAACGTCCCCGTCGGCATCCAAACCGCGGCCTCTTTCCCCAACTCCGCCGCCATCCGCTCCTCAAACTCCCCCACCACCCCGCCCAACGAGAAGAAGTCCGCCTTCACGCCGCCGGCGAGCGTATGCAACAACTCGGAATAGGCAACTGGCGAAAGCGCCATCCCATCCCCAGTCCCCAAGACGCGACCAGCCTCAGCGGCAACCGCCCCCTGCGCCAATCCAGCCACAACCGGCCCCGCCAAAAACCCTCTTCGTCGCATCATTAAATTGTGTCACACACAATTTAATCTCCCACGCCCCCAACTCCCCTATTTCCAACATCCTCTCCCCCAAAGATTAAATTGGTGCCAGGCACCAATTTAATCTTTGCAATCGGATTTACACCCAGTACTTCACATACGGCGGTGCCCCCGGCTGCGCCGCCGCCACCCGGTCGGCCTCCAACGTATCCGCGCAGTCCACTCCGTCCGGATACGAATACCGCCCCACAAACTCCTCTTCCATCTCCAACCCCCAACCCGCGGCCGTTGGCAACACCCAGTGCCCATCCCGCACCACCAGCGGGTTCTTAAACACCCCCGCCTGCAGGAATTCCAAATACTCCAGCCACCGTCCCTCACTCCCAAACCACGCCTGGTCAAAGATTGACATCGGCCCCACCAGCTGCCCCAACCCAATCCCCCCGCTATGCGGACACACCGGCACGCCGAACTTCGCCGCCATCGCCACAATCGCGAACAACTCGTTCACCCCGCCCACACGCGCCCCGTCAATCTGGCAATGCGTCAACCCGCCACCGGCCAGCAACTGCTTAAAGGTCACCGCGTCCGGAGCCTGCTCGCCCCCGGCCACGCCCATCCCCACCGGCGCCAACGCCTCCCGCAACTTCGCATACCCCATCACATCGTTGTAAGCAATGGCCTCTTCAATAAACAACAAGTTATACTCCGCCAACTCCAACATGTAACTCGCAGCGTTCTTCCAATCCCCCAGATTCTGATTCGCGTCCGTCAGCAACAGCGCGTCCGGCCCCGTCGCCGCCCGCATCGTATCCAGCATCCGCCGGTCCTCGTCCAGCGCCCGCGCCCGGTCGTACTGCTGCCCCCTCCCCACTTTGGCCTTGAACGCCCGCGTGCCCTGTTTATAAAGGCCGGAACACAAATCATGTACCTCCGTCAACGGCCGCCCGCTCCACCCGGCGGTACTGTAAACCCGAACGCCCTGCTGCTCCAACCGCGCCAAATTCCCCGCCTTCGCCCCCTCCCGCTCCTGTAACATGGCGAGTAACTCATCTTCCGTCAACACATCCCGCAAATGATGGAAGTCAATACACTGCACAATTTTCTCCGGCGGCAGGCTCGTCAATAGCCGCCACATCGGCACACCCTCACTCTTGGCCCACAAATCCCATAAGGCGTTGATAATCCCGCCCACCGCCATCCGATAAGTCCCAAGCGCCAGCCACCGCAATTGATGATGCTCCGCCAGCGCCTGCGCAAACAACCCCGGCTCCGCCTGGAACTCCTCCAGCGTCCGCCCCACCACAAACCGCCGCAACGCCTCCACCGCCCCCGCCTGGATCTGCGTCCCATCCCCGATCGTAAAGATCAACGACCGCCCCTCCAGCCCCCCATCCGTTCGCAACACCGGCACCACACACGAATAATTCGGCGCCAAATGCCGCGGGTCGCTGCCCGCCATACCCAGCCGAACGGTGGGATAGCGAATGTCCAGAACGTCGAGCGAAATGATCTTCTGCATGAATGTCTCTCCATAATATCCCGCCCGCCGGCCTCCCCGGCTCTGCAATGGCACGCCTGGATGAGCTACACTCCGGCTAATCCAATGCTTCGTAACGTCGCCGTCTCACTCTTCCTGTTCGCCGCATTGCTCCCCGCCCAGCCCCAGGCCTCCATCTCCGGCACGGTCACGGACTCCTCCGGCGCCATCGTCCCCGCCGTCGAAATCACGCTCACCGAAACCCGCACCGGCATCATCCAACGCACCACCTCCAATAACGCCGGCGTCTACACCTTCCCTTCCCTCCCCACCGGCGCCTACACCCTCGCCGCCACCCGCTCCGGCTTCCAGAAATTCGTCCTCTCCGGCATCACCCTCGAAGTCGGCGCCCGCCTCTCCCTCGATGTCAAACTCGACATCAGCGCCACCGCCGAAGTCGTCGAAGTCTCCGCCGAATCCACCCAGATCCTCACCGAACGTTCCACCTCCGTCGGCGGCGTCGTCAACGCCAAACAGGTCCTCGCCCTCCCCCTCGTCAACCGCAACGTCCTCGGCCTCGCCACCCTCCAGGCCGGCACCCTCGGCGAAAGCTTCTCCGGCACCCGCCGCGGCGCCCTCAATATCTCCCTCGATGGCATCAACGTCCAGGACAATCGCATCAACAGCGGCGTCGCCTCCACCATCTCCATCACCACGGACCGCATCGAAGAGTTTCGCATCATCACCTCCCCAGCCGACGCCGAGTTCGGCCGCGGCGTCGGCCAAATCCAGATCATTTCCCGCTCTGGCACCAACAAGTTCTCCGGCTCCCTCTTCGAGTTCCACCGCAACACCGCCTTCAACGCCAATAACTGGTTCAACAACCAGCGCGGCGCCGACGCCTCCGGCGCCCCCATCTCCCCCCGCAACGTCCTACTCCGCCACCAGTTCGGCGGCCGCGTCGGCGGCCCCATCATCAAGAACAAAACATTCTTCCACTTCAACTACGAACAGCTCATCCAGCGCACCTCCGCAGCCGTCACCCAAACGGTCCTCACCGAACCCGCCCGCCGCGGCCTCTTCCGCTTCTTCTCCGGCGTCCGCAACGCCAATGCCGACGCCGCCGTCCCCACCGTCGATATCTCCGGCAACCCCCGCCCCCCCAGCGCCAACGCCGCCCTCCAGTCCGTCAATCTCTTCACCATCGACCCCCAATTCCGCGGCCGTCCCGACCCCTCCGGCCGCATGGCCGCCTTCATCGGCGCCACACCCCTCCCCAACAACTTCCGCGTCGGCGACGGCCTCAACACCGCCGGCTTCACCTGGAACCGCCCCACCGCCGACGACTTCAAACAATGGGTCCTCAAGCTCGATCACAACTGGACCGCCAGCCAGCGCTCCTCTGTCTCCTACTCCCGCGAATTCACCGACACCGCCAACGGCTTCCAGGCTCAGCGCTTCCCCACCATCCTCGGCGGCAAGTACGGCGACAACGCCTCCACCCTCTCCGTCCGCCACGTCTCCACCATCTCCGGCTCCTCCATCAACGAATTCACCGCCGGCTTCCAGCGCCCCCGCGTCCGTTTCTTCAGCCCCTGGGAAGTCCACGGTACCGACAAAGTCCTCCCCTCAAACGGCACCCAACCCTTTTTCCCCGTCCTCGCCTCCGTCACCAATCCCATCGAGGACACCGACCCGCAGGGCCGCATCTCCCCCGTCTACTCCTACGCCGATACCTTCTCCCGCTTTAGCGGTAAACACGCCCTCAAGGCCGGCGCCGAAGTCCGCTGGGTCTCCTCCAACGGCTTCAACTCCTTCTCCGTAATCCCCCGCTACACCCTCGGCAGCGGCGTGCTGAACAACGCCGCCATCGCCGCCGTCCCCGGCATCGTCGCCAACAACGGCGTCGCCACCAACATCCTCAACGACCTCTCCGGCACTCTCGCCAACATCAACCAGGCCTTCAACGCCGTCGACGCCAAGTCCCCCCGCTTCCTCTCCGGCGAACCCCGCCAGCGCACCTGGCGACAGCGCGAAATCTCCTGGTTCGCCAAGGACGATTGGAAAGTCACCCCGTCCCTCACGCTGAATCTCGGCGTCCGCTGGGAATACTACGGCGTCCCCTATGAAGCCCTCGGCCGCATGGGTGCCCCCTCAAGTGGCTCCGCAGGCATCTTCGGCCTCTCCGGCTCAGACTTCTCGTCTCTCTATAAACCCGGCGTCCTTACCGGCTCCCCCACCCGCTACGAAACCGTCGGCCCCCGCAGCGCCAATCCCGGCAAGCAGATCTTCGCCGGCGACTACAACAACTTCTCCCCCTCCGTCGGTCTCACGTACGCCCTACCCTGGTTCGGCAAGGACAAGACCGTCTTCCGCGCCGGCTACGGCATCGGCTACGAACGCAACTCCATCCGCAATCTCGACGTCTTCACTGCCGATATCCCCGGCATGCGCATCGTCAATAACTTCCGCTCCTCCACCGTACTCAACTTCGCCAACGCCCCCATCGTCGCCCCCAACGCGCCCCCCTTCGAACCCGTCGCCCTCATCGATCGCGGGCTCACCGCCTACGCCTACGATTCCGGCCTCCGCACCCCCTACATCCAGAACTGGAACTTCAGCCTCCAACGCGCCCTCCCCGCCCGCCTCTCCCTCGACGTCCGCTACGTCGGCAGCAAAGGCACCCGCCTCCTCCGCGCGTCCAATATCAACGAAACCAACATCTTCGAAACCGGCATCCTCGACGCCTTCCGCCTCGCCCAGTCCGGCCGCGAAGCCCCGCTCTTCGATCGCATCTTCAACGGCCTCACCCTCTCCGGCCGCACCGTCGGCACCAACATGACCGGTGCCGAATACCTCCGCCTCCAGCAAACCGCCAACCTCGCCGCTCAGTCCGTCGGCGGCGTCGCCGATTTCATCAACCGCTCCACCATCGCCGGCCTCCCCGGTCAACTCCTCCGCCGCGCCAACCTCCCGGAAAACTTCGTCGTTGCCAACCCCCAATTCGCCAGCGCCCTGCTCCTCGGCAACTACGCCAACTCCACCTATCACTCCCTCCAAGTCGAAGTCGTCCGCCGCGCCGCCAAAGGCCTCTTCCTGCAGGCCAACTACACCTGGTCGAAGAACATCGGCGAAGAAGAAGGCGCCGGCCAGGATCTACTCGATAGCTTCCGCGACGGCCGCAACCGCCGCCTCGAAAAGCGTCTCCTCACCCTCCACCGCACCCACGTCACCCGCTCCAACGCCGTCTACGAACTCCCCCTCTACCGCGGCACGAACGGCTTCCTGAAACAGGCCCTCGGCGGCTGGCAGTTGAGCGGCATCTTCAACATCTTCAGCGGCCAGCCCATCAACATCACCTCCGCCCGCAACTCCTACAACTTCTTCGGCGGCGATAACACCGCCTCTGTCGATGGCCCTGTCGCCAAATCGCTCGGCGAAGTCCTTGTCACGGGCAACGGTGTCC
>CAMATG010000450.1 GCA_945860645.1 Candidatus Sulfopaludibacter sp. SbA3
AGTTGATGACGGGGCGGAACCGGTGGCGGCCGCCGCCGCAGGTGATGGGGTCGTGGAGGGTGGAATCGAAGGGCTGGAGGAGGATAGTTTCCAGACGCACGAGGCCGACGTAGGTGAGGGAGGCGGCGAGTTTGCGGGCGTAATCGAACTTGGACGGGTCGCCGGTGGTCATGGAGGCGGAGGTGTCCAGGAGAATGCGAACGGGGACGCGGGGCTCCACTTGGAAGAGCTTGAGGATGAGCTTTTCCAGGCGCATGTAGGCGCGCCAGTTGACGGCGCGGAGATCGTCGCCCTGATGGAAGCCGCGGTGATCGAGGAATTCCTGGCCGGAGCCGGCGTAGCGGGAGGCGTTATGGCCGCCCACCAGACCAGGGAACGACTTCTGCCAGTGCAGAGTGAGTCGCTCTAGCCGTTCCAGGAACTTCTGGTCGATAAGCGGTTCTGGCATGCGTCTAGGTTACGCGGCGGCCGCCGTGACGGTGCGCAGAATTTCCTTGAGGACGGTGTCGGGCGTTTCGCCATCGGCGTGGGCGTCGAAGTTGGGGATGATGCGGTGGCGGAGGACGCTGACGGCGATGGCCTGGATGTCGGCGATGGAGAGCTGCATGCGGCCCTGCATGAGGGCGAAGACGCGGCCACATTCGACGAGGGCTTGCGCGCCGCGGGGCGAGGCGCCGTAGCGGATGTACTTGTTGGTGCGCGGGTGGGCGTGGGGGGTGTTGGGCTGGGTGGCCATCACCAGATTCACGGCGTATTCGCGGATGTGCGGGGCGACCAGGACCTGACGGGCGACGTTGCGGAGGGTGAGGATTTCTTCGCGGTCGACGATCTGATCGATGCTGATTTCCTCGCGGTGGAGCGAGTATTCGACGATGCGGCCGAGCTCTTCCTTGGTGGGGTAGCCGACGATGATCTTCATCAGGAACCGATCGAGCTGGGCTTCGGGCAGCGGGTAGGTGCCTTCCATTTCGATGGGGTTCTGCGTGGCCATGACGAGGAAGGGGGATTCGAGTTCGTGAGTGGTGGTGCCGCTGGTGACGGTGCGTTCCTGCATGGCTTCGAGGAGCGCGGACTGGGTTTTGGGGGTGGCGCGGTTAATTTCGTCGGCGAGGACGAGGTTGGAAAAGATGGGGCCAGCCTGGAAGCGGAGGGACTTGGTTCCCGCGGCGTCGGACTCCATAATCATGGACCCGACGATATCGCCGGGCATGAGATCCGGTGTGAACTGGATGCGGGAGTAGCGAAGGCGGAGAACGCGGGAGAGCGTTCGCAGGAGGGTGGTTTTGCCGAGACCGGGGACGCCTTCGAGCAAGACGTGGCCGCCGGCTAGGAGGCAGATAAGAACGCCATCGACCACATCCTGCTGGCCGACGATGATCTTGGCGATTTCCGTGCGGATACGGTTGAGTTTTCCGACCGCTTGAGCGACATCAGCTTCACTGAACACCTTTACATTCTAAGACAGGTCGATGACAGCGGCGTTGGGGAAAGTGGGGAAAGGGAGCGGGAAAAAAGTAAAAGGCGCGAAACGAGAGTTCCGCGCCTCCGATTTGGAGAAATCTTGTTGAAGGTAGGATGGTCGCTGCCGTTACGAACGGGCAGTCGCCATTTGGTCGCCGTACTCGCCAGCCATGTAGCCGATGACCTGCGCCATTTCCCGAAGCGCGTTTTGCGCCCTCGGACCAGCCGAAGTTCGCGTGAGCGCGTACCAGGCATTCATGAGTTTGTAGTCCAACATGAGCATCTGACATTCCAACGAATGGCCTGCCACCTGGAACTCAGGGTGCTGCGACATGAGGGCGACGACCAGCTTCAGATCGCGATCGAGGAGACCTTTGACCTTGTCCAGTTCTTCCGCCGTCACAGCCTGAGCCAACGACTCGTTGACGGAGCCGATGGAGAGTTTGTTTTGCATGGCCACCACTTGCGCCTGCTCCTCGTTCCAACTGGATTCGAGGATCAGAATGCAGGAATAGCGGAACCAGTAAACAAACATCGCCAGAGAGAGGATGATGATCACAACGCTTGTAACCATTGTTTGTCCCGACTAACTTTGTTTTTACCGCTTCGATCAGTACTAGAAGTACTGATCCTTGCTAGAAGTGTACAAAGTCTGTGACGATCCAGCAATGGAAAACAAGGGTAATAGGGTGATTTCCTATTTGGACTATGCCCCTTTTGCAGCTAGTACTGTATGGGAATCGAAGCGCATATGGGAGGGTTGGAGGCCGCGGCGTTCGCAATCCTGGACGTAGAGGCGGGCGTAGCTGAGGTTGAGGTAGTCGGCTTCGAGGTAGCCGAGTTTAAGGGCGATGGCGTCGATCCAGTCGGGTGGGCCTTCGAGTTCCATGTAGTTGCCGATGGGGGTTTCGTCGACCATGAGGACGCCGTCTTCGCCGGGGACGGACCATTCGGTGCGGAACTTTTCGTATTGGAAGCGGGGTACGAAGCCGAGGCGTTGGAGGACGAGACCCATGATTTCGGGGTGTCCGACGAGGGTTTCGAGCTCTTCGCGTTCTTTGTGGCGGGTGACGGTGGCGGGACCCTTATAAGTAAAGATGGACGTGCCGCCGGCCTGGCGGATGCGGATGAGCTCGCCGCGGGCGCGGAGAGCGGCATCAGGGGTGTCGTAGATGACGTTGGTTTCGAGGACTCTGGGATGGAGGATATGGAAACCGAGCGAGCGAAGGCGCGATTCAAGCGCGCTGAGATCGGGTACCGCCACCTTGATCTCATTTTCCTTGTGTACAGCCCCAACTGCCATGCAGCCATAGTAGCAGTGGTTGTGGTACTCTGCCTTACGGAAGGCAAATGCGCCCGTAGCTCAGCTGGATAGAGCATCTGGCTTCGAACCAGAGGGTCGGCCGTTCGAATCGGTCCGGGCGCACCAAATAACCCGTTTGCTATCAATTGATTGCGGGTGTTTGGTGGTTTGGTTCTCCGGCCTCCGGTTTTTCAGTGTGCCGGATATTGTGCGGGGTCTGCGCTTCGTGGGCTCTCCGCATGGCTTCCAGGACCTGCTCCTTCTGCGGGTGGACGTACCGCTTCGTGGTGGAGAAGTCGCTGTGTCCGGCAAGGTAGGCCAGCGTATACGGGTCCATCACCGACGCCCAGCGGGTGAGGCAGGTATGCCGGAAGGTGTAGATGGGGAAGTGAGACACCTCCGCCATCTCGCACGCCGCCGTGTGCTGCTTCTTGATGCTGAACTGCTCAATGTGACCGCTCCGCGTGGGGGCGGGGAAGACCCACTCCGAGTCACCGGCAACCGTCCGCCGCATCTCCAACACGCTGGCGGCCCGTTCGTTCAACGGAATCACCCGCCGCGCATTATCCGTCTTGCCGTGGGCGATCCGAAGCGTACCTTCGGAGAGTTCCGCCCACCGGAGCCGGTGGCACTCCTCCGGCCGGAGAGCGCACTCCAATAGAAGGACGGCCGCATCCCGAAGCATATAAGGATCACGGGGAGGGATAGGCGTCTCGCCCCGCAACGTTGCCCGAATGCCGGTCAGCGCCTTCGCATAGGCCGCCACTGCATCGTCACCGATGGCGACGGCCGCCGCCAGATAGGCTGACTGCTCCTCTCCGGTGAGGACCCGCTCCCGCCGCTTCTCTCCCGGCAGCATTCGCACGATGGGGAGGACCTTCTCCACCTTCTCCCATTCCATCGCCAGCTTGAACATGCGCCGGAGGACTTCCAGCTTCCGGTTCATGCTGGAGACTTCGAAGCCCTTCTCCCGGAGGCCGGAGACGAACGCTGTTATCTGCTCCTGCCGGATCGTGTCCATCGGTGCATTCGCCAGCGCCGGGACGGCCAGCAAGGAAGTCAGCCCGCCCTCGTAATAGGTGAGGGTCCTCGGCTTGTCCGCGCAATGCTGGCGGATGAAGGGCCGGAAGTCTTTCTCCGCAAACTCCCTCAACGTCGGGATCTTGACCTTCTCCCGGATGCCAACCTCGCCCAGGGCCAGACGGTTCTTATGGGCGGACTCCATCTTCTCCGCTGTCCGGCGATTCGACACCCCCGAACTTTCGCGCACCTCTACCCCGTCCCACTGGAACCGGTACCACCAAATGTTTCCGCGTTTGAATACGCTCATGCTGTTTCTACCTCCTTCTATGTTTGATGTCTGGTCGTTGTTACCAGCAACTACACATTAACATTTCACGTTCTGTGTTGCTTACAATCGAGGGCATGGGACGCCCGCCCGCCGCAAAGGATCAGTCCGGCAATCCTTCGAAGACCTCGACTTGGCCGAAGATCACGTTTCCTGCGCTCCCGGCCACCCGGAAGACCCTCTCCGCGCTTGCCATGCTCGAAGGCAGGACCCAACGGGAAATTATCGAGGACGCCCTCCGCGACTATGTGGCGAAGCTGCCAGCCGAAGACCGCCGCATGGTCGAAGCCATGGCGCGCCGTGCCGGAACTAAGACCAAGAGTCCATAGAGATTTCGAAAAACTCGAAACTCGTAATCCATTACCGACGCCCGCGACGGGTTCAATTTTGCTTTCCGTTTCAAGCTAAACCCCGCCCTCCCCATCCGGTAAAAAACGAAAAGGTGGCAAAATTTCGCGCGTGAGGCAACGGGTGGTGTATGGTCAGAAGCCGGGAGGATCTGGAGCCCCCCCCTCTTCGCGTTATGGATTTCGCGGCGGGATGCGCGTTACGCAACGGGTGGTGTTGGAGTGGAAAGGCGAAGGAGTTAGGGCACCCCCGCCCCCCGCAACACCAGCCGCATCAATCCGCCCACTCCAACACGTGCAGTAGGATCTACGCCTCTCACCGGGCGGTGTTGCCCATCAGTGTCGAGGAACCACTCCTTCCCGCCGGGCCCAGGCAGTTGGCTCGCCAAGGATGACAATTCTCCACCGGGCACTAAGCTCCTCATCTAGAGAAGTTCAATTCCAGGAACTCAGCGAGCCCAACCAGTCTCAGATCGCGAATCGTATATCCTGCCTCTCTGAGCGCATCCAATTCAACGTCCAAGGCCTCGATTATCCCTAGGTAATACTCGAACTCCCCTTTGTCCGAGAGGCACTCGACACTCTCGTCGCCACGAGCAAAATACGGGTCTTCAGGCAAGACTAGCCGTCCATCGATGCATAGACGTGCGTCTTTCCTGTCAGCAAAATACTCCGTCAGAATCAGCCCTTCACGAACCTGGAGGCATGTCCGACCAACAACTTGTGGAGATGGTGCTTTGCCTAATGCGATTACCTCACTGAGGATTTTCATATTGCTTTCCGCCCGTCCGTGACCCAAAATTTGATGCAAACAGCATTTTACCCTCACTAACTAGCCGACCCGTGCGGACAGTCCCTCCGAGCCCAAAACACCCCCGGAAGGACCCAAGGGCCCAGGGGGAGGGTCATCTTCCCCGTATCCCATCGCCATCCAGGAACCGCACCGGCAGCCCATCCAACCGCAGGAGCGCCAGCGCCTCCCGGACCTCGGGCCCGTCCTCGGCAGACCACAGCCCGATGGACGAGACGCCGCCCACCCGGAAGAACCGCACGCCGCACCGGTTCAGAGTCGCCCGCGCTTGCCGGTGCAACTCCTCCGCCTCCGGTGAAAAGTTTTGACTCTGCCCCAGAGTGGAACCCGCAAAACCTCCAGAACCCTCCGCCGTCCCTAGCCGAAGAGGTATTGCAGGTTTTGAAGGTTCCGTATCAGGCCGAGTCTCAAACTTTTTCCGGTGCTGGCCCC
>CAMATG010000451.1 GCA_945860645.1 Candidatus Sulfopaludibacter sp. SbA3
GATCGTCGCACCCGCCACCCACAGCGTTGCCGCCAGCGCTCCCCACTTCGTGCTGCCCTTCCAATACAGCGCGCCCACGTAGAGCGGCATCATCGCCGAAAAGCCGGCGAATGAAAACTGCACGGCCAGATCAAAAATACTCGCTTTGGCGTTGAGTGCGGTGAAATAGGCGAACGCCGTTACAAGAACGATGAAGAGCCGGCCGGTCGTCACTTGGGCCTTTTGTCCAAACCGCTCCCGCGCGCCATAGAACGTGAAGATGTCCTCGGTGAACATTGTAGATAGCGCCAGAATCTGAGAGTCGCTCGCCATCACCGCCGCCATGATGCCGGCGCCCAGCATCCCCGCCAGCCACTCCGGCGCGAAATGGCCCAACAGCTGCAACATGACATCGTCGGCCACCACCGGCCGTCCCGTCGCGAACTTCATGTCCACCTTCGCCGCCAGCGCCGGGATCTCCTGCGCCTGATTGGCGAATACGCCCAAGCAAACGCACGGCAGCCAAATCAGTAGAATACACAGCGGGTACAGCATCACCGTCCTTTTGAACTGCGTCATTTTCTTCGCCGTCAGGCAGAAAATCGCGATGTGCGGGAACGCAATCGCCGACAACGGATTGAACGTGTAGCTCAGAAATGCTAACGGTGAGAACTTCTCCCGGGACAGCAAATGAGACGTCTTCGGGTCGTTCAGCATTTTCTCGGCGATCGCCGAAAAGCCTCCCATTCCATTGCCAATCACGAATACCGCGATCATTCCAAACGTCAAAAACAGGACCGTTTGAAAGGCATTGACCCATGCCGTCCCGCGCATCCCACCGAAGAACACGTAGCTCATCACCACAACGGCAACCAACAAACCGCCCGCCCAGAACGGTATCAAACCTCCGCTGATCACGCTCAACGTCGTCCCGCCGCCCATCACGCCAATGATGATGTAAGGGATCAGCAACGCCGCTTGCAGAAAAAAGATCAACGTCCCAATGTGGCCGCACTCCCAGCGGTCCCGGAAAATCTGAACCGGTGTAATGTGGCCGAACTTCTTGCCCACCGCCCACAGTTTTGTCCCCAAAAACAGCAATAAAACCGGCACGACAAAAGCCGAGCTCGATGCCATCAGCCCAAATGTAACGATGCCAAAATTGAAAGCGTGGCCGCTCGAGCCAAGAATTGCGAACGCCGTCATATGCGTCCCGAACAGGCTCAACAGGAACACCCACGGCCCCAGGGACCGGCCCGCCAGGAAGTAATCCTCCGCCTGCCCACGGGACTGCCGAAATGCAAATACTCCGATGTACAGGACAATCGCCAGATAGGCCAGCACGAACAGCAACGGTGTCACTCGCCCGGCTCCTTCTCAGCCCACGCTTCCAGCCGCGCTGGCCACGCTACTTTCACCAGCACCGCCATTAATGCCGCCGCGCCCATCGCGTACAAAGCGTGATAAGTCAGTCCAATCGGCAGAAATCCAAACAGAAGCGGGCGCGCCGTCGTCCAGTTCCAGAAATCCTGGTGGAGCGCGTAATAGGCAAGGAGGATAAACGGGATTGCAATTTTCATTGGGCGATGGCGAACAGGTGATCTTTGCCACGAATGAAGATCGTTCCGTTCGCAATCGCCGGTGACGCCAGCACCGGCTCGCCAACCGAGTTCGTCCGCAACACGGCGAACTCCGGCCCGGCTTGAATTACGTGGGTCTCTCCGTCTTCACTCGTGAGAAGGATTTTCCCATCATAGGCTACCGGAGAGCCCGCGAACTGTCCGCCCGGACCCGGCCGCTTGCCTTCGTACTTCACTGCGCCCGTCTTCGCCTCGATACATGTCACCAATCCCTTATCGGTAATCAGATACACGTAGTCCCCGTAAAAAATCGGTGACGGCACGTAAGCCGTTCCTTTCGCGTACTCCCACATCGGCTTCCCATCTCCCCCGGCCCGGAATGCCCACGCATACTTGTCCGGATACCCCGCCGACACGACGACGATCCCATTCCCCGACACCGGGCTCGGCACGGCATTCCCCTTCACGCCCGGCCCGCGCCACCGCTCCTTGCCGGTCTGCGGATCGTACGAAATCACCACGTCGTTCGCCGTCGTCACCAACTCCCGCTGCCCGTTCCCCTCAACCAGCATCGGCGTCGCCCACGTCACGTCGGTCTTGCGATCGGTCTTCCAAACCAGCTCCCCGTTCTTCCGGTTCAACGCCACCAGTTTCGACTTCTGATCACTCGAATCGCACTGCAAAATGAGCAATTCTCCGGCCAACACCGGCGATGTGCCCGGTCCCATGCCGACCGTCATAATCTTCCCCGGGTCGTACTTCCAAAGGAACTTGCCCTTCATGTCATAGGCGTAAAATCCCTCGGCACCGAAGTAGGCATAGACCGCGCGGCCATCGGTCACCGGCGTAGGCGCGGCGTAGCTGCCGGCCTTGTGCCGCTCGTCAAATACCGGCCCCTCGTAGGCCACCTGTTGCCAAAGCAGTTTGCCGCTCTTACGGTCCAGGCACAGCAGTACCAGCTTGTGCCGCACGTCGGCGCCCATGCTGTCCGGATGGCGAAACGGCGTGCCGTCGATCATATGTTTCGGCGCCTGGTGCCCCTCGGCCTTTCCCGCCTCAATGTCCGTTGTCAAGAAAACCCGATCCCCCCAAACGACCGGCGACGATCGGCCTCGCCCGGGAATCGCTACTTTCCACAGGATGTTCTTCTCGGTGCTCCATTCCGACGGCAGACTCTTCTCCGCCGATACGCCATTCGATCCGGGGCCACGCCATTGCGGCCAGTTTTCGGCTGCGAGTGGTAAAATAAAAAGGACGCAAAACCAAAAGACACGCATGCCCCAGTGTAACGGGCTGATTGGTTTTTCACTCGTAAACCCTGGGACGAAACGCTGGTCTCCAGGGGCCGCCCGGTAGCGTTACGAATCGCGTGTGAGGTCCGTCTATTCCCGTTTGTCCGCCCTCGGTTCGCCGCCGTTGGTGAGAATTTTCTGAGGTGTGAAGTGCTTTCTCTTCGTTTTGCCGCTCTCGCTATCTTGCTCCCGCTGTCTCTGTTTTCGCAGACCGCGGCGACGCTGACCGGCACCGTGCGGGATGCCAGCGGGGGCAGCGTTTCGGGCGCCGAAATCGCCGTTGTCCAAGTCGCCTCCGGTGCCACCAGGTCCGCCGTAACCGACAAAAACGGCTTCTATCAAATCCCCTCTCTGCGCGCCGGCGTGGTCGAAGTGCGTGCGAAAGCAAAGGGCTTTCGGCCCCTCCTGCGAAAGGGAATCGTGTTGACCGTCAACGAATCGGTCAAGCTCGATCTCGACCTCGCCGTCGGCGCGGTCGACCAGGAAATTACCGTCAACGCCGCCGCCTCTCAGGTAAACACCTCCACCGCCGAGCTTGGCTATCTTGTTTCCGAATCCGCCATGCGCGACTTGCCTTTGAACGGGCGCAACTACACCGACCTCGCTCTCCTGCAACCCGGCGTCGTCTCCTACCCGCATCGCGATGGCGGCTCCGTCGTCGCCCACGGCCTGGGGATGAGCATCAACGGCCAGGATCCGCGCTCCAACGTCTACCTGATCGACGGCACGCCGCAGAACGATTTCACCAACGGCCCCGCTGGTTCCGCCGCCGGAACCGCCCTCGGCGTCGAAGCCATTCGCGAGTTTCGCGTCGAGGTAAACAACTACTCCGCCGAGTTCGGCCGCAACTCCGGTGGCCAGTTCAACGCCCTCACCAAGTCTGGTTCCAACGAACTCCACGGCAGCCTCTATCACTTCCTCCGCAACGACAACTTCGACGCACGCAACTTCTTCGATCCCGCCAAACGCCCCGAATTCAAACGCAACCAGTTCGGCGGCAGCGTCGGCGGCCCGATTCGCAAGGACAAAGACTTCTTCTTCTTCACCTACGAAGGTCTTCGTGAACGCCTCGGCCGCACCATCGTCTCGCCAGTGCCCGATGACAACGCCCGGCGCGGCATCCTCCCCGATCCTGCCCGCCCAGGCCAGACGCTCACCGTCCCCGTCAGCCCAGCCGTCTTGCCGTTCCTGAATGAAATGCCCCGGCCCAACGGCGCCTCCCGCGGCGGCGGCCTCGCCGATTACATCTTCGGCTTCGCCCAGTCCGTCAATCAACACTTCGTGCAAGGGCGTTACGACCGCAACTTCGGCGATGCCGGGCAGTTCTTCACTCGCTACACCTTCGATGACGCCGTGCAAAACCTGCCAACGGATTTCCCCCAGTTCCCCCGCCAGTTCCTCTCGAAAAATCAGTTCGTGACCTCCGAATACCGCCACATTCTCTCCGCCCGCACGCTTCTCCACTTCCGCGGTTCCTTCAGCCGCACCACCACATTTCAGAACGTGGAAGCCAATACCGCAACGAAACTGCAAGAATTCGTGCCCGGCCGCGGGCTCACCGGCAACATCGATATCGGTGGCATGCAACGCTTCGGCCCGCAGAGCTCCGCCAATCTCCGGCTTACCCAGAATGTATATGGCTTTGAAACGGGTGCAACGCTTACACGAGGCCATCACATCCTGAAGACCGGCATGCTTGTGGAACGCTACCAGGACAACATGGTCAATCCGACCTTCTCCCTGGGAACGTACACGTTCAACGATCTCCGTTCCTTCCTCACCAATACGCCCGCCCGCTTCCTCGGCCTTACGCCCACTGGGCAATTCGACCGCTACTGGCGCTTCACCTCCATGGGCTTCTACCTGCAGGACTCCTGGAAAATCACCCCCCGCCTCACCATCAACCCTGGCCTGCGCTACGAGTTCGCCACCATGCCGATCGATATCTACGGCCGCGATTCCGCGTTGCTCAACCTGTTCACCGACACCGCTCCCCGCTCCGGCCAGCTCTACCAAAACCCCACAAAAAAGAACTTTTCCCCCCGCTTCGGCCTTGCCTGGGATGTCTTCGGAACCGGCCGCACCGCCGTCCGCGGCGGCTACGGATTGATCTTCAATACGAACGGCCAGCAGACCCTCATCGTTACCGTAACCAACCCTCCCTACACCCCTCGCGTCAGTATCGCCAACCCCTCGTTTCCCAATCCACCCTTCGAACGCGGCGTCGGCAATACCATCCGCCCCGTCGAATGGAACATCAGAAATCCCTACTTGCAGACGTGGAACCTGAACCTGCAGCACCAACTGCCAGGCGATGTAATCGTTACACTCGGCTACGCCGGCGCTCGTGGCATTCATCTGCTCCGGTCCAATGACGTCAACATCGTTGAACCCGTTCGCCAGGCCGATGGCACCCTCATCTTTCCCGCCGGCGCCCCCCGCCGGAACCCGGCGTTCACCACCATCGAACTCAAGTCGAGTGACGGCAACTCCTGGTACAACGCCGGCATCCTGGAAGTCCGCAAACGGCTCGGGCGAGACCTGCAGTTTCAAAGCTCCTACACTCTGGCCCGAAACATCGATACGACGCAGGCCTCGACGTTCTTCTCGGACGCCACCAACGGCACCACCTCTGCCATGCCAGAATTCGCCGGCTTCAACTACAACAAGGGTCTCTCCGATTTCCACGCCAAACACAACTGGGTAACGAACTTCCATTGGGACATCCCCATCTACCGCAACGCTGTCGGTCTCCGAAGAGTGGCCTTCTCCGGTTGGCAGTTGGCGGGCATCACCAACCTGCGCAGCGGCAGCCCCCTCACCGTGTTTGTCAG
>CAMATG010000452.1 GCA_945860645.1 Candidatus Sulfopaludibacter sp. SbA3
TTATGGGCGCGGGTATGAGTTCTACGAGCTGGATCACTATCTCGATGTGCTGGAGAAGAAGCCGGGCGCGCTGGCGGGTTCGACGCCGTTGGAACAGTGGCGCGCGGCTGGCCGATGGCCGGCATGCATGGACCAGTTGTGGGCACGGATGATTGAGCGAAACGGGAGGCTGGTGGCGGCGCGCGACATGGTGGGGTTGATTCGGATTGCCAATGTCGAAGGCTGGCCGCGGATGATTGCGGCTGTTGAGGAAGCGCTGCGGTTGGGGACCAGTGACGGGAGTGCGGTGCAGTAAATCTTCCGCGAGCCGGACGCGGCGGTGCGCGAACGCTACCAGATGGCTCTCGCCGAGGAACTGGCGCAGTTTGAACGGCCGATGCCGGAGATGGATGAATACGATCAGTTGCTGACCGGGAGGATTCAGTGAAACAAGAGGCGCAAGCATTGGAAATCGCCAGTGTGCAGCAGTATTGCCGGGCGGCCCGGTTGCCGGCGGTGGCCGCAAACTTTGTTCGGTTGGCCGGGCAGGCGGCCAAGGAGGGGCACACGTATGTGCGTTATTTGGAGGCGCTGCTGCAGGTGGAATGCGAAGAGCGGGATCGGCATGCTGTCGAGAATCGCGTTCGCTACGCCCAGATTCCTCGGGTGAAGACACTGGATGATTTCGACTACTCGAAGACCCCTCTGGTGCCGGCGGGGCGGATTCGGGAGCTGGCTGAAGGTGGGTATATCGACCGTTCGGCCTCAGCGGTCACCTGAAAAGCGGCCAAAGGCGGTCACCCCAAAACCGGCCAATGGAGAGTTGAGTCAGGACAAGCTTTTTTATAATCTATTCCGCCCGAATGGAGCAAGGAATTTCGTTGGTAAATGCGCCCGGAGGGCGCGTTGGTTGAGGCAGGCCGGGTCGTCGGCCCTGTGGGAATGTGGAAATCGCGGGGTGGGCGATTTCCAAGCGCGGGGGGAAACGATGGGAAACCGCCGTTCGGTTTTCCTCGTTTTCCACGGCGCGTCATTTCCACAGGGCTACTCCGTAGCCGCCGCCGTCTTCGTTCGCCAGCTTCTCGGCCCGCACTTCAGCACATGTCCGTGATGCAGCAACCGGTCCAGCATTGCACCCACTGCCGCCGTATCTCCCAGCAGCTTTCCCCAATCTTCCACCACGCGGTTCGACGTCAGCAGCGTGCTGGCTCGCTCGTATCTGCGCATCACAATCTCCAGCAGATCCTCGGCCGCGGTCAGCGGCAGTTTTCGCATCCCGAAGTCGTCAATGATCAGCAGCGGCACCATCGTCAGCTCCGCCATGTACTTCTTCCGCCGGCCCTCGGCCACGGCATCGGCCAGTTCTTCCAGCAGCACATGCGCCTCGCGGTACAACACACGATGTCCCTGCAGAATGGCCGCATGACCGATGGCTTGGCCGAGATGACTTTTGCCTGTTCCACCTGGCCCAAGGAAAAGTGCATCTTCCCGCCGGTCGATAAATCGACAGGTCGCCAGATCGAAGACCAGACTGCGATTCATCTTCGGATTGAAGCCAAAATCGAAATTGTCCAGGGTGCGATTGGCATCGCGGAAACCTGCCTCCTTTCGGCGGCGCTCCAGCAATCGATCCGATCTCCGTGTCAGCTCGTCGGAGACCAGACACGACAGCAGATCAATCGGCGCCATGGGTTCGGCTTGCGCCTGGCGCAGGCGCGTTTCCAATACCGAGGCCATCCCGCCGAGGCGGAGTTGCCGGAGCGATTGTTCCAGTTCAGTGATGTTCATTGGTTGGGTTCCTTGGTTCTTTCTTCGATCAGATCGCGATACTGCGTCAGTTCCCGGATGAGCGGGTCGACTTGTTGCAAGGTGAGCTGTAGGGGCGAATGGCGTTCCAGATAGCGCCTCACGAAGCGCCAGTCGAAAGCCTCCAGGTCGAGCGCCGCCGCGCAGGCTTCATCGACACGGGCCACGCCATACTTCTTGTGGAGCGAGAGCAGACCCTGTATGCGGCGAATGGCGGGCTCGCCTTGCCGCTCGTGCAGGAGGCGGCAGAACGTGCCGATATGCGGTCCTTCTTTGGCGGCGCGGGCCAGTAATTGCAGGGTTCCGATGGGCGTACGCTGAGGGCGGTCCGAGTCGGGGATCCGGTGCCGGCCGCGCTCCTGGCGCAGATGTTCGCGCAGTAGCTGGCCGGTCTTCGGGTCCAGCAAGCGCACGTGAATGCCGTCCCACTGCACACGCACACGGCGGCTGATCCATCCCGGCGGTGCGCTGTAGTAAGCGGCTTCGACTTCCACGCACCCGTCGGGATGCACCGAGCGTTCGCCGTATTGGTAGTAGCGGAAGGGCTCGATGGGCAGGGGCTGGAGAAACGGTTTCTCTTCGGCAAACATGGTCGAAACCTGGCGCTTGGTCGTGCCGTGAATGCGGGTGTCGGCCCAGCGTTCTTCCCAGTGATCGAGATAGGCCTGCGCCTCAGCCAGCGACTCAAAGCGCTTCCCCTTCAGCGGCGTTTGTTTGGCGTGGCCGACGCCGCGTTCTACTTTCCCTTTTCGATCTGGATCGCGAACGCGGCATGGCATGGCAACGGCGTTGTAGTGGGCGAGCACATCACGGTAGAGCGGGTTGATTTTGGGGTCGTAGATATCGGGGCTCAGGACGCCTTCGGTGAGATTGTCGAGCACGACATATTTCGTCGTTCCGCCGAGGCGGCGGAAAGCGGTTTCATGTAGCTCCGCCCAGATCTGGCTGCTGGATTGGAAGCTCAGCAACCGGATACATTTGCGACTGAAGCCGAGTGTCAGAACGAAGAGGCGCGTGCGGCGGTATTTACCGGTCTTCGGATCGCGGACCTGCGGACCGGTTCCGTAGTCGACCTGCGCTTCTTCGCCGGGCGCGGTGAGGATGACGGCGCGGGCTTCCGGCGTTTGCGTGCCGCGCTGCTTGCGGACGAAGCGCTTGACGGTTTCGTAGGCGCCGGTGAAGCTGTGGCGGTCGACCAGTTCCTGCCAGATCGACATGGCGTTGCGGCCGGCCAGAAGGCCCTGCTCGATGAAGTCGCGGTAGGGTTCGCTGGCGCTGTTGGAGGGGCCAGGGTCGGTGGTCACCGTATTGGCCGGTTTTGCCGTTTGTTCGGCACCTTCGGCCCCAGCGTCCACGCCGGAGTCGGTGGTCACCTCATTGGCCGGTTTTGGCGGGGCGCGTTTGCCCCACGCTCCGGGCGCACGCAGCGCGATGCCGGCGGCCTTGAGATAGGCGCCTGCGGTTTCTCGCCGGACGCCGGTTTGATTCTCGATGCGGCGCAGTGACCAGCCAAGCCGGCCCAGCGTCAGCACCTGTTGTTTCTTTTCTTCCGTCAAGACATTGCTCACAATCACGGAGGTTATTCCCCCGTCATTTTCAATGTCCTGATCCCTCTCCCTATTGGCCGGTTTTCAAGTGACCATCATTGGCCGGTTTTGGGTGACCGCTGAGGGTTCGGAGCCGGTCGTTTTGATCGGGGATTCTGGAACGGGGAAGACGCATTTGGCGACTGGTTTGTGTCTGGCGGCGTGCCGGCAGAAGCGGCGCGTGCGGTTCACGACGGCGGCTGGATTGGTCAACGAGCTCATTGAGGCCAAGCAGCAGAACCAGGTGCGGCGTGTGATGGCGAAGTGGCAGAAGTACGAGCTGATTGTGGTCGACGAACTGGGCTATGTGCCGCTGGCGGATATTGGCGCCGAGTTTCTTTTTCAGGTGGTGAGCGACCGGGCCGAGCGGGCGGCGCTAATTGTGACGACGAACCTGCCGTTTTCCGAGTGGACGAGTGTGTTTCCGAACCCGCGATTGTGCAAGGCGCTGCTGGGGCGGGTGACGGATCGGGCGCATATTTTGGACACCGGGAAGGAGTCGTATCGGTTTATGAGAACGAAGGAGGGACGGCAGAAGGCACGGTGAAATCGCCCGCACTTTGGGGAACCCCGGCTTCACTTCAGCCAGGGCTCCCCCAAAGCAACCTCGCAGCGAATGCGGGAAACTGACAATCTGGGGGGCCAAATTGGATGATCAAAGGGGGCCACGCCGGAGTAGCGAACGCAACTTCTTATCGATACGATCCCGCGTCACCGCGCAAATGTACGCAGACGGGCCAGTCAGCGAAACGACTCATTCGGGCCAGCAATCAACAGTTCCAACTCGTTGAGCGTACAGATTCCATTGCCGCCCGCAATAGGCCGATAACCGACCAGCACCAGTCCGTCATCACACCTCTCGGCCTGGAGAATAATCACAGGCAGGAGCGTGGCGCCTTCTTCATTGAGCAATGCACAACAAGGCAGTGGAATATCGGCAGCGAGAACGCGAGAATTGCCCTTCACGAAAAATACTGCCCTCCCACTTTTAACATCTTCTTCGTCTGCGACACGTCCACTTACGCAGGGCGTCTCACCCCAAGCCTCGGGGTTGAGGCGCCCCCAGAGGTCGGTGGGTTGATCAGCCATAAGCCTCTTATTCTAAGTGAATCGGTGTTGCCGAGCGCTTGTGAGGAGAGGCGCGTGCACGGAAAGTGTGAGACCTAAGTCCAGTTGCTTCGGATCGCTGTTGGCTTTACTCTCGTCCAGGTAGCCGAAACATTTCCTCATCCGATATCGATGTCTCCTAGTTTTCGCATAGTATCCCGCTCGTGGACAGTCCTGTACAAACTAGCGAACCTCAACTGGGAAAAGTCGCCAGTCCTCCGGTTCACGCTTAATCGCGAGGGTATACCGACCTGCCGGGAGTTCAGTCAAGTCCAATTCCTTCGTGATGCTAGTATCGCCTTTCACCACGGCGGCCGCCGCGCTCGTAGAAAGCTGCGGAGAGAGATCTGCATCCAACAGCCTGAGCGAATACTCGCCTTCCGCCGAGGCGATTGGCAAAACCAGGACGACATTCTGGACCTTCCGTTCCAACGACAAACTGGCAACGGGCTTCGCGACCTCTTCACTCCGAGAGACGGCAAAGGGACGCAAGTCCAAGACTGTCGAAGGCACCGTTCTCGCCACAATTACCGGGGTATTCTGCGAACGCGAAGAGGAAAAGTACCAAGCGACCCCAGCAATAATGAAGAGCGCTGCGGCGGCGGCCAACCAGATCCACGATCGCCGAGGCGCCTCCTCCTCAGGCTGCACGTCATGTTTCCGCTGCAAATCCAGCACATCTGCGAAACACGGCGAGCATCCAGAGACATGATTCCAAAGAGGATCACTCGCCTCGCGAACTCGCAGCGCAAGTGCAATTAGTTCCTCGCGCGTAGGGCAGTCTACCCGTTCCGGATTGGGGTTGGCATGCAACAGTACATTTTCGATGGGTTGGTTATCCTCGTTGCGCGACATGGGGCCTCAACTACCACCAGGGGACTTCGGATCTGTCACTCGCCACAGTCCAAGTCCTCCCCGAACCTTCTTGCTGTCTACCGCTGCGGATCGAATTCGATCGCGGAGCCGCTGCATCAATTTGTCCACGCCGCCCGGAGTCATTTCCAGTACTCTGGCGATAACAACGCTGGTGTATCCAGCTACTTTCAGTGTCGTGCACGGTCGCTCCCTTTCGCTGAGTTGTGCATATATCTCTTTGGCATGGATTCGGGCGTGGATCGCCTCGGGTGATTCAACGGACGCTGTTTGAGCGAGTAGCACGCGCTCGCCAACCGCGCCCCCCAACGATCCATTAGAGACAATTACCTC
>CAMATG010000453.1 GCA_945860645.1 Candidatus Sulfopaludibacter sp. SbA3
GGCCGGAACGCCAAAAGCATCACAGCGATCGCGCTGAGCAGAAAAAGGATCGCTCCCACCAGGGCGATGATCCATTCCGTCGCAAAGACAGCGGAAACCACCGCTAACGCGGCGGCAACAAGTCCAGCGGTTAAATACTGCCTGGAGGGCGTGTAGCGCATCGCCTGAAACCTTCTCCCTTAAGACTAACGCCCCCAGCGCAAGAGGTCAATTCAGTCTTCGAGAGATTTGATATCCATAATGCCCAAAACTTAAAAAAGCCAGCACCGCCGTCGCGTAAAAGAACGGCGAAGGGTCCGCCGGCCACCGCAAAAGGATCGATCCGGCCGTCAACAACTGCACCAGCGTCGAAGCCTTCCCGAAAATCGACGGCGGAAACTCCCCCAGCCGCCCCGTAAACTTCAAAACCACCGCCGCCATCAGGATCAACAGGTCCCGCCCGATCACCACCCAAACCACCCACGCCGGAATATATTCCCGCCAACCCAGCACCAAAAACACGCTCATCAGCAGCGTTTTATCCGCAATTGGGTCGATAAATGCCCCGATTTTCGACGTCCAATTGAATCGCCGCGCCAGCGTCCCGTCAATCGTGTCGGTCATCCCCGACAAGAAAAACAGCACCAGCGCCGTGTCCAAATCCCGCTCCCAAATCCGGTTCAGGATCACCGGCGTGGCCAGTATCCTCAGGAAGGTCAACAGGTTAGGGATGTGCCGCACAGCGAAAGCTAGACCGCCACAGCCGCCCGCTGCGGCTCGGCCACCATCGCCGGCTCGTCCAGCGTGAACACCTCGTACAGCGAAGAATCCTGCATAATCCGGCTCACCAGCGCCGCGTGCATCGCGTGGCCCGCGCGCTCGGCAATCACCCGGCCCAACAACGGCCGCCCGATCAACGCCAGATCCCCGATCAAGTCCAGAATCTTGTGCCGGCACGGCTCGTCTGGAAACCGCAACCCGCCTACGTTCAACACTTTATCCGGCGTAAAGCACACCGCGTTGTCGAGCGAGGCCCCGCGAATCAGCCCCATATCCCGCATCGCGTCCAGCTCATGCTCAAATCCAAAAGTCCGCGCAGGCGCAATCTCGCTCGCGTAGTTCTCCGGCGTCAGCTCGATCTCCATCGTCTGGTGCCCCACCAGCGGGTGCGGAAAATAGATCGCGCAGTCCACCGAAAAGTTATCAGCCGGCAACAGCGTGATCCGTTTATCCCCATGCACATGCGTAACTGGTTTGCGCACACGCAGATAGCGCCGCCGCCGCTTCTGCTGCACCACGCCCGCCTCCCGCAACAACTCCACAAACGGCTTCCCGCTCCCGTCCAGAATCGGCACTTCCAGATTGTCGATATCAATCCAGCAATTGTCGATCCCTGACGAATAGAGCACCGATAACAGATGCTCCGTCGTCGAAATCAACACGCCCTGACGCATCAAACTCGTCGCGTACGAAACCCGCGCCACATGCTGCCACGACGCCGGCAGCGAGAAATTCCGCAGATCCGTCCGAAGAAAAACGATACCCGTTCCGGCCGGAGCGGGGCGAATCTTGATATTGACCGGTACCCCGTGATGCAAACCCACACCCGATATCGCTACCGGCTGCGCAACCGTTTGTTCAAAATACAAGAGGTCTCTCCTGTCGATGTGTCAATGGCAAAACACAGTCTAACAAATATTCCAAAAATTGTAAACGATTGAAAAGTAAGAGTTTACGAACACAGATTGTGTCCTCTTTGACACACTTTCCCACAATTCATATGTCACCATTGACACGGAGGGGTAAAATCGAAGACACCATGGCGCGCCTCTTCCTAATAGACACCTTCGGCTTCATCTTCCGTGCCTTCCACGCCCGCGCCCGCATGGGCGCCCCCCCCATGCGCACCTCCACCGGCGTCTCCACCGAAGCCGTCTTCATCCTCCACAACATGGTGAAGAAGCTCCGCCAGACCTATCACCCCGAATACCTCGCCGCCGTCTACGAGAGCCTCGGCCCCTCCTTCCGCTCCGAAGAATTTACAGACTACAAAGCCAACCGCGCCGAAACGCCCCCCGAACTCCTCGAACAAATCCCCTTGGTCAAACGCATGCTCCAAGCCATGCGTATCCCCGTCCTCGAATACGAACGCTACGAAGCCGACGACGTCATCGGCACCCTCGCCGTCCAGGCGCGACAAGAGGGGATGGAAGCAGTCATCGTCTCCAGCGATAAGGACATGCTCCAACTCGTCGGTGGTGGCGTCACCATGCTCAACCCCGCCAAGGAAGACGCCACCTACGACCGCGAAGGCGTCAAAGAGTTCATGGGCGTCTACCCCGAACAAATCGCCGACTTCCTCGCCCTCGTCGGCGATTCGGTCGACAACATCCCCGGCGTCCCCGGCATCGGCAAAAAAGGCGCCGCCGAACTCCTCGCCAAATACGGCTCCGTCGCCGGGCTCCTCGAACACCTGGACGACCTGAAGCCCAAACAACGCGCCGGCATCGAAGAAGGCCGCGAAGTCCTCGCCATGAGCCAGCGTCTGGCGACCATCGCCACCGACGTTCCCCTCGGCGTCTCCCTCCCCAGCCTCGCCGCTCAGGAACCGGACCGCCCCGCCCTCGAAGCCATCTACCGCGAACTCGAATTCTTCACCTTCCTCCGCGATCTGGGCGACGCCCCCGACGAAACACCCGAAGACTACGGCCCCGCCGACGATCTCGCCGCCTACACCGCCGACGCCAAAATCACCGGCATCGCCGCGTTCGACAACGCCATCGGAGCCGCCATCGCCCCCGGCTCCGCCCGCTCCGCCCCCGAAGAAGCCGCGCAGGCATTCCTCGCCAGCCCCCAACCCAAAATCGTCCACGACTGGAAAGCCCTCCTCACCAAATTCCCCAACCTCCAAGGCGTCACCCGCGACGTCATGCTCGAGTGCTTCCTCCTCACCGCCGACGGCGGCAACGCCGCCTTCGACTCCATGTGCCAGGTCTATCTCCAAAAGAAGCCCGGCGCCCGCGCCGACCAGCGCGCCGACATGGTCCTCCGCCTCGCCGAAAAGCTCGACATCACCCCCTTCGCCGACCTGTATAAGGACATGGACCTGCCCCTCGTCCCCGTCCTCGCCGACATGGAGCGCACCGGCGTCCGCATCGATTCCGAACAGCTCGCCCGCATGTCCGAACGCATGCTCGCCGAAATCGATCGCCTCACCGCCGAGATCCACCAGCTAGCCGGCCACGAGTTCAACATCAACTCCCCCGTCCAGCTCGGGAAAGTGCTCTTTGAAGAACTCGGCATCGCCTCCGCCGGCAAAACCGGCAAGGGCAAACAGCTCTCCACCGCCGCCGACGTGCTGGAATCGCTCGCGCCCGATTACCCCATCTGCGCCAAAGTCCTCGAATACCGCGGCCTCGTCAAGCTCCGCGGCACCTACGTCGAAGCCCTCCCCCAACTGGTCAACGCCGAAAGCGGCCGCCTCCATACGACCTTCAACCAAACCGGCGCCGCCACCGGGCGCTTGAGTTCCATCAACCCCAACCTCCAGAACATCCCGGTCCGCACCGAACTCGGCCGCGAAATCCGCGCCGCCTTCGTCCCCCGCCCCGGCTGGAAACTGGTCGTTGCCGATTACTCCCAAATCGAACTCCGCCTCCTCGCCCACATGTCGCTCGACGAAGTGCTGGTGGACGCCTTCCGCAACGGCGAAGACATCCACACCCGCACCGCCGCCGAAGTCTTCGGCGCCTCCCCCATGTTCGTGACGCCCGAAATGCGCCGCGCCGCCAAGGCCGTCAACTTCGGCATCGTCTACGGCCAGACGTCCTTCGGCCTCGCGTCAGCCCTGGGCATCCCCCGCCACGAAGCCGACAAGTACATTAAGAGCTACTTCGCCCGCTACGCCGGCGTGAAACGCTTCATCGACGAAACCATCGCCCACGTCCGCGAAACCGGCTACGCCGAAACCCTCTACGGCCGCCGCCGCCCCATCCCCGACATCACGTCGAAGAACCCCAACGTCCGCGGCTTCGCCGAACGGACAGCCGTAAACACACCCCTCCAAGGCACAGCCGCCGATCTCATCAAAGTCGCCATGATCCAAATCCACGACGAGCTTCGCACCGCGAACATGGAATCGAAGATGATCCTCCAAGTCCACGATGAATTGGTCTTCGAAGCCCCGCCGGCGGAAGTCGAACCCCTCCGCGCCATGGTCAAACGGCTCATGGAAGACGTCCGCGAACTCAACGTGCCCCTGGTCGTGGAAGTCGGCGAAGGCGACAATTGGAGAGATGCCAAGTAGGGCATTTCTCCTGCTGCTCTCCGCCGCCGCCCTCAGCGGCCAGTCGCCGCTATCGGTCTGCGACGCGCTCCAACGCCTCGACGAACTCCACGGCAAGCAAATCACGATAAAGGCCCGCTACCGCACAGGCAGGGAAATCGCCAACCTCTACGACCCCGCCTGCCCCGCCCCGGCCCTGGTCGACGGCGTCAATCGCGCCCCCGCCATCAGCGTCACAACTCACCTCAACGAAGCCGAGAGCAACCGCATCAGCCCGCTGTTCACCACGGCGCTCGACGAAGGAAAAGCCATCGAGTTAATCGTCGAAGGCGAGTTCCACTCCCAACAACCTGGCCCGCGCCTTTTCGGCCACCTCGGCGTCTACCCCGCCGAACTGAAGATCACCCGCATCATCCAATTCCACGCCTTCAAAGATCCAACGGACCAGACGTGGTCAAGAAGCCAACGCGCCACCTCCAAAGACATCTGCACCGTCTTCCACAACCTGCCCTACTGGCACGGCAAAACGATCGCCATCCGCGGCCGCTACCGCTACTCCCGCCAACGTGCCGGCCTCTACGGCACCGACTGCCCCGAACGCCGCCCCGCCATCGACGCCATCCTCCTCGGCGAGTTCACCGCCCGCCTCCACCCCAAACTCCGCGTCACCCAAGTCCTCCGCTTCGATAGCATCGCCGACATTCTCCACCGCGCCGCCATGGACCATCAAAAATAGTTCCGCTTCGACTGAGAAGATCCTCCCCAAAAACACGCCTGCAAAGTATCCACCTTCGGAGGAACTCTCTTGAAAAACAAAACAACAATCACGGTACTTGCCCTCGCCCTCGCCGCCCCAGCGGCCTTCGCGGGATCGATCTTCATCACCAGCCGCGGCGGCGGCGGCGGCGACCTGCATCAATACTCATCCACCGGGACCCTTCTCCAGACCATCTCCGGCAATGGGCTCGTCAACGGCCAGGGCATCACCATCGGGCCCAACGGCAACCTGCTTGTCGTCAACGAAGAGGGCAGCGTCCTGCAATATAACCCGACAAATGGCGCCTTCATCGGCACCTTCGCCACCACCAACAGCTTTCCCCAGCCCATTGTGGTCGGCCCGGATGGCAACGTGTACGTGGGCGCGAATACGTCGGTCCAAAAGTTCAACGGGACCACGGGAGCGTTCATCGGCAACTTTACCTCCGGCCAAAGTCTGTCCGATATCACCGGCATCGCCTTCGACGCCGCCGGAAATCTCTTCGTCGGCACCGCCGACTCCGGATCTATTTATAAGTTCGACTCGACCGGGGCATTCGTATCTACCTTCGTCAACAACAATCCGACACTCAGCAATGGCTCCGGCAGTCTGCTCTTCAACGGCGTCAATCTCCTCGTCGCCGACACGTTTGGCAATA
>CAMATG010000454.1 GCA_945860645.1 Candidatus Sulfopaludibacter sp. SbA3
GTGGCGTTTACGGTGCCGGAGGCGAAGCTGATTGTGCTGCGGGAGCGGATGAAGCGGGGCGGGCTGGCGGTGAGTGCGTCGATTCCCGGGGACACGCTGCCGGATTCGCGCGGGACGATTACTTTTATGGACAACGCGGTGGAAGGGGCGACGGGGACGATTAAGCTGAAGGCCACTTTCCCGAACGCGGAGACGCGGCTGTGGCCGGGGCAGTTTGTGCATGTGAAAGTGCTGTTGGAGCAGCAGGAGGGGGCGGTGGTGATTCCGGCGGCGGCGTTGCAGAACAGCCAGACGGGGAACTACGTGTATGTGTTGACGCCGCAGCAGACGGTGGAGATGCGGCCGGTGAAGATCGGCACGCGGGCGGACCGGGATGTGGCGATTGAATCGGGGCTGAAGAGCGGGGAGCAGGTGGTGGTGGAAGGGCAGTTGCGGTTGGCGCCGGGGATGAAAGTGAAGGCGGCATCGTGAACGTAGGATCCTCTTACAAGGGCGGCGGGTTTACCGGGATATTCATTCAGCGGTCGGTGGCGACGACGCTGATTATGCTGGCGATTACGATTTTTGGTTTGGTGGCTTACAAGTTTCTGCCGGTGAGCGATTTGCCGAACGTGGATTTGCCGACGCTGGTGGTGAGCGCGAGTTTGCCGGGGGCGAATCCGGAGACGATGGCGTCGGCGGTGGCGACGCCGTTGGAACGGCAGTTTTCGACGATTGAGGGTTTGGATTCGATGAACTCGGTGAGCGCGCTGGGTTCGACGTCGGTGACGTTGCAGTTTGCGTTGAGCCGGGAGTTGGACGCGGCGGCGCAGGACGTGCAGGCGGCGATTACGCAGGCTTCGCCGTTGTTGCCGCCGGGGATGCCGAATCCGCCGACGTTTAAGAAAGTGAACCCGGCGGACCAGCCGGTGCTGTACATGACGATCACGTCGAAATCGATGCCGCTGTACAAGCTGCACGAGTATGCGGACACGATGATGGCGCAGCGGATGTCGATGGTGCCGGGCGTGGCGCAGGTGCAGGTGATGGGGGCGCAGAAGTACGCGGTGCGGATTCAGGTGAATCCGGATGCGTTGGCGTCGAAGCGGATTGGGATTGACGAAGTGGAGACGGCGATCCGGAAGCACAACGTGAATATCCCGACGGGGACGTTGTACGGGAAAGACCAGATGGTGACGATCCACGCGACGGGGCAGCTGGTGGACGCCGAAGCGTATAAGCCGATGATTGTGGCCTATTCGGGCGGGGCGCCGGTGCGGCTGGACGAGATTGCCACGGTGATCGATAGCGTGGAGGATGATAAAGCCGCTTCGTGGTTTAACACGCCGGAGGAGAGCCAGCGGGCGTTGGTGCTGGCGGTGCTGCGGCAGCCGGGGACGAACGCGGTGGAGGTGGCCGACGGGGTGAAGGCGCTGTTCCCGCAGTTCAACGCGGCGCTGCCGCCGACGGTGAAGCTGGGCATTTTGACGGACCGGGCGGCGACGATTCGCGAATCGTTTGAGGATGTGCAGTTTACGATGTTCCTGACGCTGGGGCTGGTGGTGATGGTGATCTTCCTGTTCCTGCGGAATTTTTCGGCGACGGTGATTCCGTCGCTGGCGCTGCCGATTGCGGTTCTGGGCACGTTTTCGGTGATGTATCTGTGTAACTACAGCCTGGATAATTTGTCGATGATGGCGCTGATTCTGGCCATCGGGTTTGTGGTGGACGATGCCATTGTGGTGCTGGAAAACATTGTGCGGCACATGGAAGATGGCGTGCCGCCGATGCGGGCGGCCTACGAGGGCGCGCGGGAGGTGAGCTTCACGATTGTTTCGATGACGATTTCGCTGGCGGCGGTGTTCATTCCGCTGTTGTTTATGGGCGGGATTCTGGGGCGGCTGTTCCGCGAGTTTTCGGTGACGATTGTGGTGGCGATTCTGGTGTCGGGCTTTGTGTCGGTGACGTTGACGCCGATGCTGTCGGCGCGGTTCCTGCAGGCGCATCATGGAGAACACGGGAAGCTGTATAACTTCACCGAGGGTATTTTTGACGGGATGCTGCGGATGTATGACCGGAGTCTGTTGTGGACGCTGCGGCACCGATTTGCGATGTTACTGTTTTCCTTCGCGATTCTGGGCGGGACGGTCTATTTGTTCCAGTTAGTGCCCAAGGGATTTATTCCGAGCGAAGATACGGGGCAGATTCTGACGATCATTGAGGCACCGCAGGGCACTTCGCACACGCAGATGATGGCGAATGTGCAGAAGATGGCCGAGATTGCGAAGAAGGATCCGGCGGTGGAGGCGTTTTTCAGCGGGGTGGGCGGGACGTCGGGCGCAGTGTCGAACAACGGGCCGAATTTCGGACGGCTGTTCTTCCATTTGAAGCCGATGCACGAGCGGAAGGAGAGCGTGGACGCGGTGATGGCGCGGCTGCGGCCGAAGTTGAACAGCGACCCGAATTTGCGGGCGTTTTTGCAGAATCCGCCGAGTATTCGCATTGGCGGATCGCTGACGAAGAGCCTGTACCAGTACACGCTGTTGAGCGGCGACACGGCGACGCTGTACAAGAGCATTCCGGAGATGGAAAAAGAGATGGCGAAGATTCCGGGCGTCGTCGATGTTACTACGGATTTGCAGATTAAGAATCCGGAGTTACATGTGGAGATTGACCGGGACAAGGCGGCGACGCTGCATGTTACTCCGGAGCAGATTGAGAATGCGCTGTTTGACGCCTACGGGCCGCGGTGGATTTCGACGATTTACGCGCCGGACAATCAGTACCGGGTGTTGTTGGAGGTGGAGCGCGGGTTCCAGTCGGACCCGAGCGAGGTGTCGAATTTGTATGTTCGGTCGACGGATGGGAATCTGGTGCCGATTGACGCGGTGGCGAAGCTGGAGCCGCGGGCTGGGCCGCAGGCGATTAACCATTACGGCCAGTTGACGGCGGTGACGCTGGCGTTCAATTTGAGCCCCGGGGCTTCGCTGGGCGATGCGGTGAAGCAGATTGAAGACCTGGCGGACCGGACGTTGCCGGCGACGGTGAGCCGCACGTTCCAGGGCACGGCGCAGGCGTTTCAACAGTCGTCGAAGAACCTGATGCTGTTGTTGTTTGTGGCCATTTTCGTGGTGTATCTGGTGTTGGGCATTCTGTACGAGAGCTTCATTCACCCGTTGACGATTCTTTCGGGGTTGCCTTCGGCGGGGTTCGGGGCGCTGCTGACACTGTATCTGTTCAAGCTGGATTTGAATATCTATTCGTTCGTGGGGCTGATTCTGTTGATCGGCATTGTGAAGAAGAACGCGATTATGCAGATCGACTTTGCGCTGGAGGCGGAGCGGACGCAGGGGCAATCGCCGTACGATGCGATTTACCAGGGGTGTTTGATCCGGTTCCGGCCGATTATGATGACGACGATGTGCGCGTTGCTGGGGGCGTTGCCGATCGCGCTGGGACAGGGCGCGGGCGGGGAAGCGCGGCGGCCGCTGGGGTTGTGCGTGGTGGGTGGTCTGGTGTTTTCGCAGTTCATCACGCTGTATCTGACGCCGGTGGTGTATTTGTATCTGGCGAAGGTGCAGACGAAGATTGCGGGGGAGCGGCCTTCTGCGCGGCCGGGGGCGGGGCAGCCTGCGCTGGCGCCGGCGGGGGATTAAGATGATTGGCATGCCATCGATGATTGGAGCTTACGGCGACTGGGCGTCGCGGATTGCGGCGGACCCGGCGCGGCTATCGTTCCGGAGGCCGGAGTTCAAGGATGTGACAGCGTGGAAGCGGCGGGCGCGGGCGCGGTTTACCGAGCTGTTGCTGCCGCCGGGACCGGCCGTGACACCGCAGGTGACGGTGCAGCACGCGCAGGAGTTTGACGGGCTGTCGATAGAACATTTGAGCTGGCAGTTGTCGTATGGCCCGCCGACGGAGGCGGTGTTGATGAAGCCGTTGGGGGCGAAGGGGAAGTTGCCGGGCGTGGTGGGGCTGCACGATCACGGCGGGAACAAGTATTTCGGCGTGCGGAAGATTACGATGGCGACGAAGGATCCGCATCCGCTGATGGTGAAGCACCAGGAGCGTTACTACAGCGGGAAGGCGTGGGCGAACGAGCTGGCGCGGCGGGGGTATGCGGTGCTGGTGCACGATACGTTTGCGTTCGGCAGCCGGCGGGTGCGGGCGGCGGATTTGGCGGCGGCGGTGAAGGGCAATCTGGTGGAGCGGGATCCGGAGTCCACCGAGGAGATTGAGAAGTACAACCAGTTTGCCGGGCAGCACGAGCACATTATGGCGAAGAGCCTGTTCAGCGCGGGGCTGACTTGGCCGGGGGTGTTTAGTTATGAAGACCAACGGGCGTTGGATTATCTGTGCGCGCGGCCCGATGTGGATGCGGCGCGGGTGGGGTGTTGCGGGTTGTCGGGCGGGGGATTGCGGACGGTGATGTTGACTGGGTTGGACCCGCGGATTAAGGCGTCGTGCGCGGTGGGGATGATGACGACGTGGCGGGACTACCTGCTGAATAAGTGCCACACGCATACGTGGATGTGTTACGTGCCGGGGCTGCCGTTGGACCTGGATTATCCGGAGATTCTGGGGCTGAATGTGCCGGCGGCGGCGATGGTGTTGAACAACAGTCAGGACCAGTTGTTCACGTTGCCGGAGATGGAGCGGGCGGACCGGATATTGGGTGAGGTGTACAAGAAGGCCGGGGCGGCGGAGAAGTATAAGTGCGGGTTCTATCCGGGGCCGCATAAGTTCGACGCCGATATGCAGCGCGATGCGTTTGCGTGGTTCGACCGGTGGCTGAAGTAGCGGGGTTGATATGATGCGGTTCATGAACCGCATTGCCTTTGCGCTTTTCTTTGGATCGTTGGTGTTTGGACAGGCTCGGCCGCTGATCGGGGTGGGCGGGATTGTGCATGAGACGAACACGTTCAACCCGAAGAAGACGGGGCTGGCGGAGTTCGCACAGGGCATTGGCGGGTCCGATGGGATTCTGCGCGGGAAGGATCTGATTGCGCAGTCCGCGAAAGCGGGCAATACGATGGCGGGCTTTATTTACGGGGCTTCGAAGCATGGGTTCGATTTGCACCCGGCGATTCTGGCCGGGCCGCAGACGATGGGGACGGTGCTGGATTCGGCCTTTGAAACGCTGACGAAGGAGCTGATTGACGGGCTGCGGGCGGCGCCGAAGCTGGATGGGATTCTGCTGTTTCTGCACGGGACGATGGTGACCGAGAGTCACCCGCATGCGGACGCGGAGGTGGTGCGGCGGGTGCGGAAGGCGTTTGGCGATGGGATACCGATTGTGGTGGTGCACGACTTTCACGCCAATATTTCGGAAGAGATTGTGAAGCTGACGACGGTGTTGCTGGCTTACAAAGAGTGCCCGCATTTGGACGCGCGGGAGGCGGGCGTGACGGCATCGCGGATTATGGCCGATATTGTGTCGGGAAAGGTGAAGCCGACGCAGGCGCTGGTAAAGCCGCCAATGCTGTTGAACATCCTGTACCACAACACCTATGCGCCGCCGATGTTGCCGATTACGGACGCGAGTAAGAAGCTGGAGAAGCAGCCGGGGGTGATTGTGGCGTCGGTGGCGGGCGGGTATCAGTACGCCGATATTCCGGCGATGGGGCCGAGCGTGGTGGTGGTGACGAATAATGATGCGGCGCTGGCGAAGCGGGAGGCGGAGCGGC
>CAMATG010000455.1 GCA_945860645.1 Candidatus Sulfopaludibacter sp. SbA3
GCAGCCAGGGCGCGGAGTTCAGCGCCTCGCTCTTCAGCGAATTGCTACAGACCAACTCCGCCATCTGGTCCGTTTGATGGGCGGAGGTGGAGCGGCCGGGCCGCATCTCGAACAGGTCCACTTTGACGCCCGCCTGCGCCAGTTGCCAGGCGGCTTCGGAACCGGCCAATCCGGCCCCTAGAACAACTACAGATTCACTCACCCCCCTATTCTACGGGTTCAGCAATACGGCCGCCGAGGCGAAGGGGATTTCTGTGCCATTGGTGATGGCCAGGTACATGACCTGCAGATCGAGATTCCCCGTTGGCGCGAGGAAGTGATAGTCATCGATGTAGCCCTCGGCGCCATCGTTCAACTTGTCGCCGTTGGGCCAGAGGAAGACCACATCGCGGGCGAGCGTCTGGCGTTCCCAGTCTTCGAAATCCACGCGGTCCAGGGCGCCGCTGGCGGTCCCATCGGAGTAGATCAGCTTCTTTGGACCGAGGAACGGCAGATTGCTGGACCCTTTGCCGGTGGTGATGGAGGGGTCACCATAGTAAAGCTTGTACCGCGCCCCGCCCACATGCATAGGGAAGGCGGCCTGGGCGTTCAGGAACAGTTTCGGGCACCCATCGGCGGCATATTGCACATTCCATTGAGCGCCATCCCATACGGCATAGCCGTGATTCATGCCGCCAGTGGCGCAACCGGTTACCCTGTCAGTAGTGAACACCAGGAATGTTCCCGCGGCTCCGTCCCACCGCCAGTCCGTCTGGGTGGGAAACGCCACCTTGTGCTGGCGGGCGTTGGGGATTTTGACGTTTGCCAAGGTGCTGTCGCCATCCACGCCAATGAGCAGGGTGAACGCGCAGCCGCCGCCGGTGGAGTAGTCCGCGGTGGTGGAGCAGGTGGTGGACGATCCGCTATTAAAGTCCTGCCCGGTGAACCCATCGACGCTATCGATGGAGTAGATACGTGTCTTGCGGTCCGCCCCCTGCGCTTCAAAGAACAGGCGGACTTTACCGTTGGTCATCGGCACGCCTTGGCCGGTGGCGATGGTCTCCACGAGTGGCGCGGCGGGGGACGGGGTGATCAAACCTGTCCGGCTGCCGCTTCCGGTAAAGCTGAGATAGCTGGCGGCATCGGTGGCGCTGGTTGTCGCATTGGTCAACGCTGTCGTCAGCGTCTGGCGTGCGCCTGCCGTGGGCATGGGCCCATAGTAGAGCTGGATCCGATTGGCGGTGACGGCACCGGCTTCCGGCCCGAACCGTGTCGCACTGATCCGCACGTTGCCATCGCTGACGATTTTCGAAAGACCTGCCGTGGTGTTGCCAGTCCCTTTCAGTTGCCAATACTCGGTTGCCGTGGTGCCGCTGACAGCGCTCGCCGCGCCGCTTTGGCGGCAGGGAGCATCGGCGCACGCCTTCACGGTGACGGCATAGGCGGTGGCCGCTTTCAATCCCGTCAGCGTCGCCGACAGAGTTTTCCCGCTACTGGCAACTACCGTCCCCTGGAGCGACTCGGAAGCCGTCACCTCATAGTGATCGACGGTGTAGGCGGGCGCGGCCCAGGCAACGTTTAGCTTACTGGACGAGCCGAATTTCTGCGCGCCGACGGTCTGTTCGGCGACCACCGAAACGGTCACGCGCGAAGGGGCGGCGAGGGCCGTTGTATCCGACGTAGCGCCGTCCCGGGTGGCCACGACCACCGTGCCACCTGAGGCCGCTTCGGGGACTTGAAAGTTGATCTGGTACAACCCGGCGAACCCTGGCGCGAGTCCCGCGAACACAACGGTGGCGGCCTTGCCACCGAACGTAACCGTGGCCGCGCCGGCCGCGACTTGATTCAGCGGGCCGTTGGCGGCGTTATCGCCACCGGGCGTGCCGGCTGGAATGGCGGGGCTGACAGCGCCGAGACCGGTGAGAAAGAGAATTAGAAACTCGCCGGGCTGCGCGGGGGATGCCGCCGTCACCATGCTCCAATCCGTCCCGTGGACGAGGATCGGATCCCCTTTCCCATCCATCGTCTTCGTAAATAGCCGGGGAGCCGATGGGCTGACAGCGAGATTGACCGCCGGGCTGAGGCCCGCCGCCGTGCGCACACGCACCGCCACCGTACCGCTGAGGCCAAACGGCATCTGCCCGTTGACCTGTCCGGCGGAGACGAAGAAGAGCGGAATCGCCTGGCCATTGACCTCGACCGAGGTCCCCGCGATGGAAGTGGGCAAGGGAGTGGTGGAGGCACTGCTGGTGGACGCGGCCAGGCCGCTGCCGAAGACAGCGACCAATGACCCGGGCGCGACGGCCGCCGTATAGTCAGCGGCATTCACCACCCCGCCGGCAGCGATTGTCTGTGCCCCGGATGGCAGCGCGGCGAAGGAAATAAGGAAAAGAGCAGTTCGAAACACAATTGATTATCGGACGCGCCGATTGCAATCATTAACCACTTCGCCCTAGGATTTTCCCACCTCTACCGGCTGCCCGAGCCCGTGCTTCTCCATCCTATAGATGAGCGTTTTGCGGCTGATATCCAGATAACGCGCCGCCTGGCTCTGGTTCCACTCGTGCTTTTCGAGAGCGCGGCGGATCAACTCCTTCTCCACCCCCTCCAGGCTGATGCCGGATTCGGGCATATCCACCTGCATGGCGTTGGCTTGAGGGACGATGGCGGTGAGCGACGCGGGCAGATCCTGGAGGCGGATTTCCGGCCCTTCGGCCAGCACGGTGATGCGCTCCATGATGTTTTCCAGTTCGCGAATATTGCCCGGCCAGCGGTAGCCGGCGAAGTAGGGCATCAGCGAAGGCGCCAGTTGCAGATCCGGGCGGCCGTTCTTTTCGCGGGCGCGGGAGAAGAAGAAATCGACGAGAGTGGAGATGTCCGCTTTGCGTTCGCGCAGCGCGGGCAGGTCGAGCGGAATGACGGCCAGACGGTAGTAGAGATCCTCCCGGAACGTGCCATCTTCGATCATGTTCATCAGATTTCGATGGGTGGCGGCGACGATGCGGACGTCGATCTTCATCGGCACGTTGGAGCCGATCTTGTCGATCTCGCGCTCCTGAATCACGCGCAGCAGTTTGACCTGCAACTCCGGCGGCATCTCGCCAATTTCGTCGAGGAACAGCGTCCCGCCGTCGGCCATTTCGATCCGCCCTTTTTTGTGCGCAATCGCGCCGGTGAACGATCCCTTCACGTGGCCGAACAATTCACTTTCCAGCAGTTCGCGCGGGATGGCGCCGCAGTTGATGGCGACGAACGGCTTGGCGGCGCGGGGACTGTTGAAATGAATGGCTTTGGCCAGCAACTCTTTGCCGGTGCCGGTTTCGCCGTGGATGAGCACGGTGGCGTCCGACTGCGCGGCGCGGGCGGCGACGTCGAGCACGTAGAGCAGTTTGGGCGAGTGGCCGAGGATGTTCTCGAACCCGAATTTACGGCTGACGCTCATGCGCAGGTTGCCCACCTCTTCGCGCAGGCGCGCGGTTTCGAGGGCACGGTTGACGGCGAGCAGGAGTTCCTCGTTGTCGACGGGCTTGGTGAGGTAGTCGAACGCGCCGGCCTTCATCGCCTCCACCGCGGTCTCCACGGTGCCGAAGGCGGTGAGTACGATGACGGTGGTGGCGGGGAACTGGGTCTTGATGTGTTTCAACACATCGATGCCGGAGAGGCCGGGGAGCATGAGATCGGTGAGTACGAGATCGAACGGTTCGCGGTCGAGGGCGGCCAGGCCGGCTTCGCCGCTGTCGGCACAGTGGACTTTGAAGCCGTTGTGATCCATGCGCAGTTGCATGATCCGGCGCAGACTGGGGTCGTCTTCAACGACGAGGATACTGGCGTTCATTGGGGTTTGGACTCCTGGAGCAAAGGGATGGTGATTCGGAAGCGGGCGCCACGCGGTGCGTTCGGCTCCACGGTGATCTGGCCGCCATGGCCTTCGATGATGGTCTTGGTGACGGCGAGACCGAGGCCGGTGCCGTCGTGCTTGGTGGTGAAAAACGGTTCGAAGAGATGGGCGCGGACGTCGGCGGGGATACCGGGGCCGTCGTCGCGGATTTCCATGTCGATGAACGCGTCGCGGGCCTGGGCTTCGATGTGAATGGCGCCGGGGCGATCGGCGGCCTGGATGGCGTTGAGGGTGAGGTTGAGGAGGACCTGGCGCAGTTGTTCGGGGTCGCATTCCACCTGCGGGAGGGACTCGGGGAGGGCGGTCTCCAGAGCCACGGATTTTCTGTTGGCTTGCACGTGGAGGAGGCGGACGATGCCGTCGACGAGCGGCTTGAGTTCGATGGGGAGGAACTCAGGGCGGCGGGGGCGGGCGTAGTCGAGCAGTTCGGTGAGCAGACGATTGAGCCGTTTGGATTCCTTATGGAGGATGGCGGTCATTTCATCGCGGAGGGCGGAATCGGCGCGGTCGGACTGGAGGAGGTCGGCGGCGCCTTCGATGGCGGCGAGGGGGGTGCGGATTTCGTGGGCGAGGCCGGCGGAGAGCTGGCCGATGGCGGAGAGGCGTTCGGCCTGTTTCCACCGCTCGACGTTGCGCTGGAGTTGGTCGTAGGCGGCGGAGAGTTCGGCGGTGGTCTTTTCGAGGAGGCGGGTTTTGCGGTGTTCGCGATCGGCGAGGAAGCCGAGGAGGGAGCCGATGAGCAGGAGATCCAGCGACTCGCCGGCTTGTTCCACGGTGAGCGCGGTGAGCGAGGGGGCGTAGCAGAGCGTGGCGAGGATGGCGGTGAGCAGGCCGCCGCGCCAGCCGAACCAGAAGGCGGCGATGACGCCGGGGAGGAAGAACAGATATTGGAGGAACTTGCGCCAGATGCTGGGCGAGTCGCCGGAGAAATGGATCGCCACCGTGATGACGGCCAGGCAGGCGCCGACGGTGAGGGCTCTCCGGATGTTCAGTTTATCCATGACGCTTTCCACTTTAGATGCTGCTGGAGGCTTTCAGGCAGCATGCCGCAAATGAGGCAGTTGGCGGCGGCAGTGGGCCAGGGCGCGGCAGGCCTTCCGATAGGAGGTGCCCCGGCCTTCGACGGTGATTTGGACCGTCTCCCCGCTGGCGCGGAGGGTGATGGTGGCCAGGGCGGCGGCCGGCTGGAGGGCCTGGGAATGATGGAGAAGGGCGATGGGATCAAAAGCAAAAATACATCTGGAATCAGTGAGTTGCGGGCCGACGGAGTCTCGCAGATCGAGCGCCGAATCCCACTCGGCGGCGGTCTCCATTCCTTCGCGCGCCAGTTCACGGCGAAGGAGCGTCAGGGACTCGCGGAACGACAGGAAGAGAGTGATGGACATATATGTGGAGATGCACGCGGGACGCCAAAGAGTTTGGCACGGCGTTTGCAGTAGAGAGTTCACCAGCAACCGCTGGCATCCACTGGAAAAGGACAAACCATGAAACTCTTTACCCTCCTCTGCACCTCCGCGCTGCTGACCGCGGCATTTGCCGCCGACCCGGCCGCGAACAACTCGACCGGCGCCTCCGCCCCGCTCAAACAGGTGAGCGAGAAGGCGATGGCTGCGCACAAAGAAGCGCTGGCGATTGAAGGCATGTTGAAGACGAAGAATCCGGATCTGGCCGCGGCTTCGGCGCGCGCCGAAGCGCTGCATCAGCATGTGGTGGACATGCAGACGGCCGCCCAATCGGTTGAGAGTGGCCTGCCGGAAGCCGAGAAGATGAAGGCCTCCGTGGACGTGC
>CAMATG010000456.1 GCA_945860645.1 Candidatus Sulfopaludibacter sp. SbA3
TGCTTGGCGAGGTGGGCATGGCGGGAGAGCTGCCAGTATTCGCCGTGGACGGGCACGAAGTATTTCGGGCGGACGAGATTGAGGATTAACCGCAACTCTTCGGCGTAGCCGTGGCCGGAGACGTGGACGGGGGGCGTCATGTTGCCGAAGATGAGATTGCAACCGCGGCGGGCGACGTGGTTGATCATGCGCATAATGGGCTTTTCGTTGCCTGGGATTATGCGGGAGCTGAGGATGACGGTGTCGCCCTTTTCGAGTTTGAGACTCTTGTGGCTATCGACGGCGACGCGGGAGAGAGCGCTCATCGGTTCACCCTGGGTGCCGGAGACGAGGACGCAGACCTTGGAGGGGTCGGCGAGTTGGATGTCTTGCGGGCGGAGGAGCAGATTGTCGTGGATCTGCATGAGGCCCAGTTGGTGGGCGATCTCGGTGACCGAGAGCATGCTGCGGCCGAGGAGACCGACCTTGCGGCCGGACTTCTGGGCCACGTCGAAGATCATCTGCAGGCGGTGGACGGAGGAGCTGAAGCAACTGACGACGACTCGCCGTTCGCTGCGCACCATGATCTCTTCCAGGCGGGGACCGACGGCGCGTTCGCTTTCCGAGTAGCCGGCGCGGTCGACGTTGGTGGAGTCGGACAGGAGGAGGAGAACGCCTTTTTTGCCGTATTCGGCGAACCGGTGAAGGTCGAAGGGGCGGCCGTCGAGGGGCGTCGGGTCCACTTTGAAGTCGCCGGTGTGGATGATGACGCCGAGGGGCGTGGTGATGGCCAGGGCGACGCAGGAGGCGGTGGAGTGGGTGACGTGGATGAACTCGACTTCGAAGGGCCCGAGCTTGATGCGGTCGCCGGGTTGGATCTCGTTGAGGTTCACCTTGTCGAGCATGGAGTGCTCTTCGAGGCGCCGTTCGACCATGGCGAGGGTGAAGGCGGTGCCATAAACCGGGATCTTCACGTCGGCCAGCAGGAAGGGCACGCCGCCGATGTGATCTTCGTGGGCGTGGGTGAGCAGGAGGCCGCGCACCTTTTCCTTATTGTCCCGGAGGTACGAAAAGTCGGGGGTGACGATGTCGACGCCCAGCAGTTCGGCGTCGGGGAACATCATCCCGGCGTCCAGAACGATAATGTCATCCCCGTAGCGGATGGCCATCGAATTCATGCCGAACTCACCGAGTCCGCCTAGGGGTATAACTTGTAGTTTTTTATCCGACATCGTGCCTAACTCTTTTCAGACTAACACCTTCCGGCCATCCTGACCGAAAAGCTCCTGTGGAAAACCCTGTGGATTGCTGTGGAAACGGGGTGAATATCGTTACCGGGGACTCTCTGTAGCGAGGGTAGCGAGGGCTTTGCCATCCATCGAATAATGGACGCGGCCTTTTTCGCGGACGCCGCCGAGTCGGTCGCAGAAGGCCTGGGCAGGGGCGTTCCAATCGCCGACGGCCCACTGCAAGGAGCAGCAGCCGCGCTTGACGGCGAGGGCGGCGGCGAAGGCCATCAACTTCTTACCGAGGCCGCGGCCCTGGGCTCGGGCGCGGACAAAGGTGTCCTCGACATAGAGCATGGGGGCACCGCCGTAGCTGGAGTAACGGGCCTGGGTCATGAGGTAGGCAACCGGGTCGCCATCCCAGTAGCCGAGGAAGACTTCGGCGATGGGGCGTTCGCCGAACACGTGGCGTTCGAGCGAAGCGCGTGTGATGGTGACCGAATCCTGACGTTGCTCGGCGGTGGCCATCTCGCGAATCATCTGAAGGATCAACTCGACATCCGCCGGCGTGGCCGGCTGGACCGAAAACGACTCTGCCATCCAGTCCCTCCCTCTCCCTATTGTGACAGGGTCTATGGCCGAAACAGTACCAGTTACTTTCCCGAATCTTACGTTAGTACGGATGCGAAGTCCCAGGATTGCCATGCGTCCTGATGTTTCGATAGCATTTCAGGTGAAGACCTTAGAATGTTCCCCCAACACCTTAGAGACCTCTCTGGAACCCGCGTGGCAAATCTCGCGGTGACCCTGGCTATTTCGGCCACAGCATCGGTCGCGGCGCCGGCTCCGGCGTCGAATTACACGGCGGTGAATGTGGCGCTGGGCTGCCTGTGCACGATCCTGCTGGCGGCCGTTGGCGCGTTGCTATTGACGCGGCGGAGTACGAAGACGGTAGTGGCGGCGCCGGTGGTTGTGCCGGGCGCGGGCGAGATCGTGAAGTTCTCGCGGGACGCGATTTTCGTGATTCAGGAATCGGGCGAGATCCTGAGCAGCAATCCGGCGGCGGAGAAGCTGTTCGGGTATCCGTTTAACGAAGTGCGGGGCAAGAGCATTGCGGTGCTGGTTCCGCCGCCGGCGAAGGGTCGGAAGCGGGCGAACTACATCCACGCGGCCGAGGGGCGAGAACTGATTGGCATTCGGAAGGCGGGGACGCGGTTTCCGTTGGACCTGGTGTTGAGCGAGTTGCCGGCGCAGGGCGGGGAGAAACGGTTCAGCGTGATTGTGCGGGACCGGAGCGACCGGAACCGGGCAGAGGAAGAGATTGACGGGCAACGGCGGTTTGCATCGTCGTTGATCGACAACCTGCCGGCGTTGCTGATTGTGGTGGACCACGAGGGTCGGCTGGTGCGGTTCAACCGGACGTGCGAGGAGCTGACGCAGTTTTCCGAGGGCGAGTTGCGCGGGCAGTACGTGTGGCAGGCGGTGGCGGCGCCGTCGGAGATGGAGCGGGCCGAGGAACAGATGCTGGAGGTTTTGGCGGGCGAATTCCCATCCCATAGCACCAGTTCGTGGTGCCTGCGGGACAATTCGATGCGCACGATTTCGTGGACGCACAACGCGCTGCGGGATGAGTATGGGCGGGTGACGCATGTGGTGTCGACGGGCGCCGATGTGACCCATTCGCTGCAGGTGGAAGAGCGGCGGCGGGAGACGCAATCGCTGACCACGGCGGGGCGGCTGGCGGGCGGGGTGGCGCACGACTTCAACAATCTGCTGACGGCGATTACGGGCTATTCGGGGCTGGCGCTAGTGAACCTGGACGACCGGGATCCGGTGCGGAACGACATCGAAGAGATCAAGCGGGCGAGCGATCGCGGGGCGTCGTTGACGCGACAATTGTTGACGTTTTCGGGCAACCATCCGCGGAACACGAAGCCGGTGAATTTCAACGAGGCCGTGCGGAACGTGGAGCGGCTGGTGCGGGTGATGGCGGGCGAAGGGATTCACGTCGATTTTTCGCTGGAAGCCGAATTGCCGTTGGTGATCGCCGATTTGCAGCTGGTGGAAGAGTGCATTATGCACCTGGTGGCGAACGCGAAAGAGGCGATGCCGAACGGCGGGACGTTGCAGATCCAGACGGGCGTGCGGTCGTTGAACCGGACGCGGCTGGACGCGCGGCCGCCGATTGGACCGGGCGAGTACGTGACGCTTTCGGTGGTGGACACGGGCACGGGCATTCCGCCGGAGGCGCTGCCGCATATCTTTGAACCGTTCTATACGACCAAGACGGGGCCGGTGTCGAATGGCATGGGGCTGGCGATGGTGTATGGGATTGTGCGGCAGGCGGAGGGGTCGATTGTGGTGCATTCGGCGCCGAAGTATGGGTCGACGTTCCGCGTGTTCCTGCCGCTGGCGCCGAACCAGGTGCGGCCGAAGGCGGCGCCGGTGAATGAAGAGTCGCTGCAGGGCGAGGAGACGGTGCTGCTGGCGATGGAATCTGACGTGGAGCGGCAGCGGTTGCGGGAGACGATGGAAGCGGCCGGGTACCGGGTGTTGGACGCACGGAGCGGATTGCAGGCGTTGGAGATTGCGCACAAGACGGCGGAGATCGTGCATCTGCTGGTGAGCGATGTGGTGCTGCCGCGGATGTCGGGGCCGGCGTTGGCCGAGGCTGTGCATGAGCGGATTCCGGCGGTGCGGACGCTGTTTGCGACGTCGCGCGGAGTGGAAGAGATCGAGCGGCAGGGGTTGCGGACGGAGGATGTGTTGCGGCTGGACCGGACGGTGGATCCGCGGCGGGTGCTGCAGCGAATTCGGGAGTCGCTTTCGGCGAAATCGGCGCAGTAGGTTGGGCGTGGTAGGCTCGGGTCGAAAGCATGCAACTCCGGCGGCTGGGCCGAACGAATCTTCGGGTTTCGGTGGTCGGGCTGGGGACGAACCAGTTGCGGCGCGTTCCGGAGCGGCAGGCGATAGAGACGTGCAAGCGGGCGTTCGCGCTGGGCGTGAATCTGGTGAATGCGAAGCCGGAGTACGAGGGCGCGTTCGGGATTCTGCGGCGGGCGATGGATGAGTCCGAACACGGCGGCGCGGTGCAGCTTTCGGTGCAGACGGGCGGGCGCCGGGAGGATCGGTGACGGATAGGCTGTTGGATATTTCGCACCGCCGGAACCGGTCGTATTTTTCGCCGGGGATTAGCGTGCATCGGAGCAAGGGGGAGGCGTGTTTTCCGGTGTTCGCCGAGTCGGCCGCGGGGTGCGTGTTGACCGATGTGGATGGGACGACGTTCACCGATGTGCTGATGGGGTGGGGCTGCCATTTGCTGGGGTACAGTGAGCCGCGGGTGGTGGAGGCGGTGCAGCAGGCGGTGGCCGCGGGCGGGGCGGGTTGTCGTTGCCGCACCGGCTGGAGATGGAAGTGACGGAGATGGTGTGTTCGCGGTTTCCTTGGGGGGAGGAGGCGATTTTCGGAAAAAGTGGGTCGGACGTGACGACGTGGGCGGTGCGTATGGCGCGGGTGGCGACGGGGCGGAAAGTGGTTCTGGGCGCGGGGTATTTCGGGTGGGCGGACTGGTTCGCGGGGATGCAGGGGATCGGCAAGACGGGCGTGCCGGCGGGGAACAATGCGTATTTTGTGCCGTTGCCGTTTTTGGACATTGCGGCGCTGGAGGCGGCGGCGGCGAAGCACGGCGGGGGGATCTGGCGGCGATCATGATTGAGCCGGCGGCAATGTGCGTGCATCCGAAAGACCCGCAGCATTGGACGGACGGGCCGTACTTCCGGCGGGCGCGGGAGCTGGCCGATCAGCATGGGGCGCTGCTGATTTTTGATGAGATTATGACGGGGTTCCGCTTTCGCTCCGGGAGCGCGACGAAGGCGTTTGGCGTGACGGCGGATTTGACGTGCCTGGGGAAAGCGATTGCGAATGGGATGCCGCTGTCAGCGCTGGTGAGCCGGAAGGGGCTGTTGATGAATCACGTACACCGGAACATGTACGCGCCGACGATGAAGGGGGAGACGCATTCGTTCGCGGCGGCGAAGGCGGCGCTCAGTATCTATGCAACAGAGGCGGTGCCGGTGGCTGTGTAGGCCGCGGGCGAGGCGATTCGCAGCGGGGTGAGGGAGGCGTGTCAGGCGCTGGGGCTGCGGGCCGCGCTGATTGGGCCGCCGTACCGGATGTACTTCAAGTTTTTCGACCTGGAGGCGGAAGGGGACATGGACATGGTGCTGCACACGCTGTTGCAACAGGAGCTGGCGCGGCACCGGGTGATCAGTGTGAAGGGGTATGTGAGTGTGTGCCGGGCGCATGACGAGGCGGCGCAGGCGCGGATTGTAGCGGCCTACACGCGGGCGCTGCGGACCGTGGCGGCGGCGATGACGGCGGCGGATCCGCAGGAGTATTTGGAAGTGCCGCGCATCCCGGTGGAGCGCCGGACCGTGGTGCCATCGGAGAAACAG
>CAMATG010000457.1 GCA_945860645.1 Candidatus Sulfopaludibacter sp. SbA3
CGTGGTGGATCCGACGAGCGGCGTGGTGGCGGTGATGGAAAACGCCTGGCTATGCGTGCGGCCGGTCGCGTCGGTGGAGGTGATGGTGAAGGCGGACCCGCTGCCGCCAAGCGGCAAGGCGCCGGTCAGCGCGCCGGTGGCGCTGCTCAATGCAATACCGGTCGGCAGCGCACCGGCCGTGACCGCGTAGGTATACGGGCCGACACTGCCGCTGGTGACGAAGACATGGTTATAGGGGGCGCCTTCCTCGGCGTCCCGGGGCGTGCCCAGAATCGTGGCTGCCTCGTTGATCAGTAGGCGATAACTCCGCCATGCACTGGTCAGTCCGGCCGTCTGGCGGACGGTGATGTGGAACTCACCGGAGGCCGATGGCGTGCCGCTGATAAGGCCATTCCCGTCGATCGCTAAACCGGCTGGAAGCGTGCCAATCGCCATGGCGAACCCGCTCGCGCCCAGTGAGCCGTCGATATCAAAATTGTAAGGAGTGCCGACGCTGCCCGACGGCGCCGTGAGCGTCGTCAATTGCCCGGTGGGCGCGATGGTGTATGGACTTTCTTTCACATTGGCAGGCGAGGAACTATCGGTAACCCGAACCCGAAAGCGGTTTCCCGCGGCCGGCATGTTGCCGGTGATGGCGCCGCTGGAGGCGTTCAACGTAAGCCCGGCCGGCAGCGCTCCTTCGACGATCGAAAACGTATACGGCGCCGCGCCGCCGCGCACGCGGATGGTATCCGAATAGGCCGAACCCGGCAGCCCGGACGCCACCGCCAACGTGTCGATTCGCAGCGCCTCGTTCACCTGCAGAATCACCGATTCGGTCGGCAGCTTATACGCCGCATCGATGGCGCGAATCGTCACCGCGGACGTGCCCGCGAAGTAGGCTGTCCCCGAGATTTCGGCGCCCGTTGGACTGGAATACAGTTCCACCCCGCCGGGGAGTGTCCCGGTGGCGAGGCGCACGCCGCGCAGCGGCGCGGTACACCCGGTCGTGGTGATGGGAATCGTAAATCGAACTCCGACGGTCACCTTTGTCAGGGAGCTCAAAATATTGGCCTGCGAGATCGCGCACCCGCCGTCCGGGCCCGCCGCCGCCAAACCCGCGGTGACGAGAAATAATCCTGCGAGTCGCATCCTCACTGCTGGCCGCCCTTCTCAATGGATACGGCGGGGATGACCAGCAATCCGTCTGTTCGCCCTGGATCGAAAACCCACATCGGCCGCGCCGGATTCCGCGTCAACAAAAACGTCGTCCCCCCTGCCAACGGCTCCAGCTGCTCCGCCCCCGGCGGTGGCGTGAAACCACGTACTTCCCCGCCGTCAAGCGGCGCCACAAGCAATCGTTCGCCCAGCAGGATCGCATTCCGCCCTGCAGCGTCCACGGCCAATGAATACAGGCCTTCCGTGCCGTCTAATTGCAACGCAAGCGACGCTCCCGTTGCTCCATCCAGCCACACCAATGCATGGGCCGACGGGTCGTAAGCGATCACCCGTTCCCCTGCAAATGCGATGCTCCACCACTTGCTCGCCGGCAGGCGGAATTCCGCCACGCCGCCGCGCGCCCACACGGCCACGCTCTCATCGGCCAGGATCGTTGCCACGCGGTCGCCGCTGGCCGATACACGCACCGCCAGCGCCCGTTCCGGCAACGCCAATCGCCACGGCGCGCCGCCCGCCGCCACCAGCACTTCCCGTTCCGTCGCGTCTAAAAAGGCGCCCGGCTGTACCGACGCCCAGCGCCCTTCCAAAGCCACTCCGTTCCGCATCGCCGTGCCGTCGACCAATAGCGACAGCCCGCCCCACGAATCGCGAACGCCCTCCCGCATCGCCGCCCCAACGTGTGCCGCCGCCGCCATGCCGAACACCGGGCGCATCCGCGCTTCCCCATCGATCACATAGCCCAACACCGGCCCGCCCACGCTCTGCGCCGTCAACGCGCCGGCCGCCACGAATCCCAGTAACACCTTGCTCACTGCGGGCCTCCAACGGACGGTGTCCCGGGAGTCACAGTTGTGGGTGGGCGAGGCGTGGCGCCACCGCCGTTTCCGTTCCCGCCCGTCGCGGCGATCGTGCCCGCCACCACCGCTCCCCCGGCCGCGGCCGCAATCAATAACCACTTCATTGCCAATCCGCCCGCCACCGCGCCCCCGGCCGCCGCCGCGTTGGTCATGTTGATCGACTTCGACGCCGTCTGGCCCTGGTGCGACGCCGTCACATTCATCTGATACTGCCCCGACAACCGGTTCGCCTGCAGCCCCCGCGCCACCGCGTTCCCGTTGGAATCGGTCAACGTCGTCAGCGATTTCGCCCCGTTGGCAAAGGCCCCGCCCGCTCCCTGATTCGGCAACAGAAACACCACCGCGGCCCCCGCCACCGGCTTCCGGTTTTCATCCGTCACCTGCACCATCGGTTCCCGCGCCATCCGCTGTCGTATATTGTTGACGGCCCCTTCGCCTTCCACGATCTCAATGTTCAATTTTGGAATCGAACCGGTTTCCTGATAGCCATAGCCCACCGTTTGCGCTAATAAAGAGAAGAGTATTGCAGAGGCGACTGTCGATTTATATATCATTGGGGCCTGCTTCCTAAAACCCGAATAGTACCATAAACGCACAGCGCCGCTGCGCTGCAAAAGGCTCGCAACACTATGAAAATATTTCACTTGTCGACTGTTTTACTCGCTGCCGGCGTCTATGCCCAGGACCTCACTCCCCGCGAGCTTTTCTTCGCCGCCCCGGCCATCAAAGCCAAAGCCGCCGGCGTGCGCGCTCCCGCTCCCGCCCCGGCCCGGAAAGCGCCGGCGCCGGCCCCTGTGGAACAGGCCAAGGCGTCCGCTCCCGCAACCCCGCCCCGTGAGACCATCACCGCCGCCATCATCCCCGCCGCCTACATCAGTTCCCAACCCCCTCTCGGGCTCCGCTACAGCCTTCTGCTCAGTCGCGACAACAACCCGTATTCCGAGGTCGACGCCGCCAGCACCTTCCGCTCCGGCGACCGTTTGAAAATCACCGTCGAAGCCAACGACGAGGCCTACCTCTACGTCATCGCCCGTGGCTCCAGCGGCCTGTGGAAGGTCCTCTTCCCCGTCTCCGAAGTGGCCAGCGGCGATAACCTCATTCAACCCTTTCGCCGCTATGAAGTCCCCAACGGCGGCCGCTTCTACTTCGACGAACAGGCCGGCGAAGAAAAGCTCTTCCTCGTCCTCAGCCGCAAACCCGAAAAGAACTTCGAGGACCTGATCTACTCCGTCACCGAACCCGCCGCCGCTCCCTCCGTCAAACCCGCAGCCGGAGCCCCGCCCGCCCCCGCCCGCCCCAACAAGACGTTTCAAATGGCCGGGTTGGCCCGCCCCATCGACGACGCTGTGGTCGGCCGTGTTCGCGGGGATTTGATCGCCCGCGATCTGGTCTTCGAAAAGGTCGACGACTCCAAGCCCAGCCCCACGCAGCAGAAGGAGACCGCCGTCTACGTCGTCAACAAAAACGCCGGCCCCAATGGCAAGGTCCTCGTCGACCTCAAACTGGAGCACAAATAACATGCGTGGTCTGCTCCTGCTGGCCGCTTCGCTCTCTCTCTTTGCCCAGCAGCGCCTGGAGATTACCATCGAGAAACGCGAGGCCGGCGCCTGGAAAATCATGGACCCCGGCCACGTCTTCTCCGATGGCGATCAACTCCGCTTTCGCTTCAAATCCAACCAGCCCGGCTTTCTCTACGTCATCAACGAAGGCACCTCCGGCGAACAGTCCACCCTCTTTCCAAGCGAGCAGGCCGGCGCCAATAACAGGATCGAGCCCGGCCACGAATACGTCATCCCGTCCACTTCCGGCGCCTTCCGCGTCACCGGGCCGAAGGGGTACGACACGGTCTACTGGGTCCTAAGCCCCGTCCGCATCGGCGAACCGGCGAAGTATAGGCCCCTTCCCCCGCCGCCCGCGCCCGGCAAAGTCCCCGCCAATCTCACCCCCCGCTGTGACGACGTCGTTCTGAAAGCCCGCGGCGAATGTGTCGACTCGGGCGCCGGACTGAAGCCTAACAACGTCCCCGGCCTCACCCCGCGCGAGCTGTTCTTCGTGCGAAAAGGCGAACAGTCCATCGTCTCCGTGCCCCCGGTCAAGCCATCCCCGGCCGGCGTGGCCAACCTGGCCGCCCCCGTCACCTACCAATTCCGTATCGCGCACCAATAAGGAACCTGCATGCGCCTGTTACTCCTCTGTTCACTGGCTCTACTTACTCTCTCCGCGCAGCAACCGCAAAAAGCGCAGGAGTCCCAAAAAAAAGAGCGGGACCTGAAGTTCGAAAAGGACCCCGTTGTCACAGAACCCGTCAGGCCTCCTGACGGCAAAACCATCCCCCGCAGTTATGCGCTGGTCATCGGCGTGGGCGACTACAGGAGTCTTCCCGCCACCGCCAAACTCGCCTTCGCCGAACGCGATGCCGAAGCCATCTATTCCGTCCTCATCAGCCCCGAAGGCGGCAACTTCCGCGCCGAAAACGTGCGCAAACTGACCGGCGCCAAAGCCACTCTCGCCAACATGAAGAAGGAGTTGGAAACGTGGCTCCCCGGTGCGGCCAAGCCCGACGACCGTGTTCTCGTCTACTTCGCCGGCCACGGCTTTGTCGACCCCAAATCCGGCAAGGCATTCCTCGCCCCCTACGACCTCGATCCCAATAACATCGCCGCCACCGGATACAGCATGGATCAGCTTGGGAAGATCATCGGCTCCAGCGTCCAGGCCAAGTGGAAGGTGCTGCTGACGGACTCCTGCCACTCCGGCGCCATTACGCCCGAACAGGGGGAAATTGTCAATAAATCGCTGCTCGATCTCAATCGTTCCATGTTCTCCATGACCGCCTCCCGCGCCCGTGAACGGTCTTTCGAAAGCAAGGATTGGGGCGGCGGCCACGGTATCTTCACTTACTATGTCGTGCGCGGTATGGAAGGCTACGCCGACGAGAATAAGGATTCCATCGTCACCGCCGACGAACTCGCCGAATACGTCCGCCGCAATGTCCGCGAAGCCAGCAAGGGCCAGCAGAATCCCACGGTCGACAAAGGCAACTTCGACCCCCAGATGCTCCTTGCCTTCCTCCCCAGCCGCGTTAGCCCCGGCGAAGCCCCCGCGCCCAAGTTCGGCACCTGGATCATCGAAGCCAACATGGATAACGTCGAAGTCTTCGTCGATGGCGCCACCAAAGGCGTCGTCAGCAAGGGCAACCCGCTTCGCCTCCCCGGCCTCCCCCCGGGCCTCCACACCGTCAAAGGTGTGCGCATGGGCTACGAACCCGATGGCCCCCGCGAAGAGACTGTCTACCCCGGCCAGGAGTCGACCGTCAGTATCAAAATCTCCATCCCCCGCCGCCGCACTAAAGCGGCCCTGGAGCCCTTTGAAAAGGGCATCGAACTCTACAACAAAGGGAACAAGGAGGCGTATACGAAAGCCGCGGGGGAGTTCCGGGCGGCCATCGCCGCCGACCCCAAATTCAGCCAGGCCTGGCTCTATCTCGCCCGCGTCCAGCGCGATCTGTTTCAGGTGGAGGAGTCGGAAAAGGCGTTCCGCAAGGCGATTGAAATCGACCCCGATTACCTCGAAGCCCGCGCCAACTTCGGCGGCATGTTGCTCGATAACGGGAACGTC
>CAMATG010000458.1 GCA_945860645.1 Candidatus Sulfopaludibacter sp. SbA3
CGAATTCCACAACTGCAACCCCAACGGCCCCCAGTTCCACAACGGCTCCCCAAACGCATGCGGCGTCTGCTTGGTGTCGTTATAACCCACCATGTCGTAGTTCAAAACCACAAACCCCATCCGCGCCAACATCGCCCCCCGCGCCGGAATATTGCCCAACTCCGTCTGCTCCGCCCGCCCGTTCTTCCAATGCCCATGCGGACTCACAATCGCCGGCCGCTTCCCGCCCCCCGCCAAAGGCCGAAACAAATTCCCACCCAGCCAATACCCCGGCGAAGTCTCAATCAAAACCTTCTCCACCGTAAACCCGTCAAACGTCTGCTTCCCGTAATACCGCGCCTGCGGAACAGCCCGCTTCACCGGCAACGGTTCCAACCCCGCCGCCACCAGAATCTGCCGCCTCAAATCCCCCTTCCGCTTCTCCCACGCCGCCCGCGTCATCCCCCCAGGCCACCCGGCATACCGCCCTTCAAAAAAGGGGGTATTCGTCCCCACCGGCTCCGCCAACCGCGCATCCTCCGGCGCCACCGCGCCAAAGCTCAAGCCCAACACAACAAAGAAGAAGAGTACCAAGGTTCGCATCACCCAAACATTGTATTGCTCCCGCATCCCCCAAAAGCCTAGGCCAAATCAAATTCAAATAAAGGGAAAACCATTAGATCCCCCATTCCCGCGAGTATTGTAAACTCAAATCGAGTAGCAGCACTCCAGTACGGTTACACATGTGAGTACGGGTACGCGACTGGCCGAATAATGAATCTCCCCCCAAAAAAAGTCGAAATGGACCGCCCCTCCCGCCAAATCGAGGGGCTCCCGGAACTCGACGCCGAAACCATCCTCACCCAGTTCAATCGGCTCATGAGTGAGCTCCTCAAGGGCAAACTCATCCGCAACACCTTCCGCCCCTGGGAAATCGATATCCTCCTCGACATCCAAATGTGCGATCTCAAGGACGGCCAAAAGCGCGAAACCCTCCGCCGCTACCAGCGCGCTGTCCAGCGCCATATGGAAAAGGGCTCGCGCGTCCCGCTCAAACTCTCCGAATACCTCGCCCGCAACCGCGAAAAACGCCTCGCCGCGTCTTGACGCCCTGCCTTCGCGGGGCTCCGTTGAGGATATGCTTCGGGTCGATGCGCCAACTCCAATTCGGCCTCAAACTAACCTTCTAGGATTTCCCTGGGAGCCGTGCTACCGGGGAATTCCTTAATTGAGGATTTCCCCGGTACCAGCCCCAGCGAACCACCATGCGCGCTTTCCCGTACCTGCTCGCCGCCCTCTTCGCCCTCCCCGCCACCGGACAAACACCCACCGGCGCCCCGCCCACCCTCACCTCCGCCTCTCTCCTCCCCGGCACCGAGTTCGTCAAATTCCTCGCCACCGACCCCGACAACAACCTCTCCCGCGCCTACTTCGTCATCAACACCACCCCCACCGTCCAACCCAACGGCTGCCACGGCTTCTACGACTACCCCCAACAGCGCTTCTTCCTTTACGACGACACGCTCACCATCTTCGTCGACGAAAACTCCCGCCGCGCCATCGATCGCACCCGCTCCGCCATAGCCCCCAACGGCGAAGTCACCCTCGCCCTCATCCGCAAGGGCCCCCTGCCCGCCACAAAGATCTACCTCTGGCTCACCGACACCACCAATCTCGGCACCGGCTGGCTCGACCCCGGCCTCAACCTCCCCCAACGAACCCAGCAAACCCCCATCATTTCCACGGGCGCCCCTGGCGTGGTCAACAGCCCGTCCCAGCAGTTCACCGCCCGAGTCGAAGACTTCGACGGCAGCTTCGAACTCTACCGCATCTACTTCCTCATCAACAGCAACAGCTTCTCCATACCCCAAAACACCTGTCACGGCTTCTACGACATCGCCACCCAAACCACCTATCTCTACAACGACGCCCTCACCGCCCTCTCCGCCACCACGCTCGAAAACAGCCAGTGCGCCATCACGCCCTTCACCGCCGCCCCCGCCTCCGCCACCGCCATCGACCTCACCTTCACCGCCACCCGCAAAGGTACCTACATCGGTGCCAACCTCATCGTCTATCTCTGGGCCGTCGATTACGCCAACAACGGCACCGGCTGGTCGCCCATCAGCTCCTGGAACAACCGCCCCAATTCCCCGCCCAGCATCTTACCGTTGTCTACCTTACCGGCCGGCAACCCGCTCACCTTCAACAACACTATCTCCGACCCCGATGGGATCTACGACATCAACCGCATCTACTTCCTCCTGGCCAGGAATCCAAACGTCACCACCGGCAGTTGCCACGGCTTCTACGACCGTGCCCAGAACGCCGTCTACCTCTACAACGATGACCTCACCGTCCTCCTCGGCCCCATCACGCCCGGGACTCCCAATCGCCTCCAAAACAGCCAGTGCGCCGTCAACAGCCCCTACCCGGTCGTCTCTACTTCCCAGGTCCTCAGCTGGTGGACCAACATGACCCGCCAAGGGTCCTACAGGACATACAACCTGAACCTTTACCTCTGGGCCGCCGATAACGCCGGCGCCGGCACCGGCTGGGTGCCGAGCGCGACGTGGAGCCTGCCAACAACCCAGCAACCGCCCGTACTGTTCTCCGTGTCCCCAGTGAATGCGCTCACCCCCACCCAAACTTTCTATCTGTCCATCGCCGACGCCAACGGGGCCAACGACCTCCACCGCGTCTACTTCCTCCTCAACACGAACACGACGATCCCCCAAAACACCTGCCACGGCTTCTACGACCTCCCCACCAACGCCATCTACCTCTACAACGACGCCCTCACGGCGCTGCTCGGCCTCCTCACGCTAGGCGCCGCCGGCAAGCTCCAGAACGGCCAGTGCGCCATCGATGGGCCGACATCCTATGCAGAAGCAGACAGGACAATTCTCAGGCTCAGCCTCAACCTCACACGCCAGGGCTCCTACAGCACCGGCGTCAAGTATCTCTTCATCTGGGCCGTCGATAGCGCCAACACCGGCACCGGCTGGTCCCTTGGCACCGGTTGGACCCGATAAGGATTTCCCCTGGAGCCGGATTTCCCCTGGAGCCGTGCTACCGGAAAACCCCGAAACACCAGAAGCCCCCTCCCCTTTCCCGGAACCCCCCTCCAGTTTTCCCTTGGTACCGGGTAACCGGGGAACTCCGTAATTTCGGAAGCCCCCGGGCCAACTCTCCCAACCTGCGCTATCCTTCCCTCAATGCGCCCCGTCCTATACCTCCTAGCCCTAACCATCTCCGCCCAACCCACTCCCCTCTCCCCCGAACGCCGCGTCGAAATCGAAAAAGAACTCAACGAAGTCGCCATCATCGAGCGCAAATTGATGGTCCCCATGCGCGACGGCAAGAGCATGGCCACCGACATCTACCGCCCCAAAGACACCTCCAAGAAATACGGCGCCATCTTCTCCCGCACCCCCTACAACTTCAACTGGTGGGACGTCAAAGAAGGCGCCCCCCGCGACCTCTCCCCCCCGCTCGAAGCCGTCAAACGCGGCTACGCCTACGTCCTCATGAACGAGCGCGGCCACTTCTTCTCCGAGGGCAACTACGACATCCTCGGCGCCCCCCTCACCGACGGCGACGACGCCATCACCTGGATCTCCTCCCGCCCCTGGTCCAACGGCAAAGTCGGCACCATCGGCTGTTCCTCCACCGCCGAATGGCAGATGGCCATCGCCTCACACGGCACCCCCGGCTTCACCACGATGATCCCCCAAGGCTTCGGCGCCGGCGTCGGCCGCTTCGCCCCCTACTATGAACAGGGCAACTGGTACCGCGGCGGCGCCATCCAAATGCTCTTCATCGCCTGGCTCTACGGCGAACAAAATCAGGTCCGCCCCATGTTCCCGCCCGACACCCAGCGCGCCGACCTCATCCGCGCCTCCCGCATGTTCGACCTCGCCCCCCAGATGCCCAAAGTCGAATGGTCCAAAGCCCTCCAGCACCTCCCCGTCATGGACATCATCAAAAACGTCAACGGCCCCAACGGCATCTTCGCCGACTCCATGCCCGTCCCCACCGGCGGCGCCATGATCAAACGCGCCCCCAACGACCCCGCCTGGTACCAGGGCGGCCTCTGGCACGACAACCAGCCCATCAACATTCCCGGCTTCTGGTTCATGTCCTGGTACGACGTCTCCGTCGGCCCCAACCTCGCCGCCTACAACTACGCCCGCCGCACCGCCCGCCCCGAAATCGCCAACCAACAATACGCCGTCATCGCCCCCGTGGCCCACTGCGGCTTCAAACGCGCGACCAAGGAAACCGTGGTCGGCGAACGCCCCATGGGCGACGCCCGCCTCGATTACGACGAACTCACCTACGGATGGTTCGATCACTTCCTGAAGGGCGAAAACAAAGGCCTCCTCGAGAAGATGCCCAAGGTCCGCTACTTCACCATGGGCTCCAACAAGTGGCAATCCGCCGAAACCTGGCCCCCCGCCGGCGCCACGCCGATGACCTTCTACCTCAACAGCGAAGGCCGCGCCAACAGCCTCTACGGAGACGGCACGCTGACGCCATCCGCTCCCGCCGCCGACACGCCCGACCGCTTCGTCTACGACCCCATGAACCCCGTCCCCTCCTACGGCGGCAACGTCTGCTGCACCGGGGACGCCATACAGGCCGGCGCCTTCGATCAGCGCCGCATCCAGTCCCGCGCCGACGTCCTCGTCTACTCCACCGAACCCCTGAAAGAAGGCGTCGAAGTCAGCGGCCCCATCGAAGTCACCCTCTACGTCTCCTCCGACGCCAAGGACACCGACTTCACCGTCAAGCTCTCCGACGTCACCCCCGACGGCAAAGCCTTCAACCTCGACGAAACCATCCAGCGCGTCCGCTACCGCAACGGCTACGACAAGCCCATCGCCATGATGGAGCCGGGCAAGGTCTACAAAGTCACCCTCCAACCCCTGACCACGAGCAACTATTTCGCCGCCGGCCACCGGATCCGCATCGAGGTATCCAGCAGCAACTTCCCCCGCTTCGACCGCAACCTGAACACCGGTGGCAACAACTACGACGAAGCCAAGGGCGTGGTAGCCCGCAACGCCGTCCACCACTCCAAGCAGTACCCGTCCTCGGTCACCCTAACCGTCATCAAAAAATAACCCAGATTTCCCTGGGAGCCGTGCTACCGGGAAACCCCGTAATTTCGGAATTCCCCGGTCCAGATCAACCCGGTTTGCGCTACACTCTCCCGAATGGACGCACTGCCCTTAGCCAAGTCCCTGCTCGATAACCTCGCCCTCCGCCTCTCCGAATACGGCCTCAAACTCATCGGTGCACTCGCCGTCTGGGTCATCGGCAGGGCCTTCATCAAGTTCGGCCTCGGCATCCTCGTCGCCCGCCTGGAAAAACAGAAGGTCGACCACACGATCGTCGGCTACGCCCGCAACACCCTCGCCGTCGCCCTCAACATCGCCCTCGCCGTCGTCCTCATGGGCGTCCTCGGTATCGAGACGGCCTCCTTCGCCGCCTTCATCGCCGGTGCCGGCCTCGCCATCGGCGCCGCCTGGTCCGGCCTGCTTTCCAACTTCGCCGCTGGCGCCTTCCTCGTCGTCCTCCGCCCCTTCACAGTCGGCGACCACGTTACCACCGCCGGCGTCACAGGCACCA
>CAMATG010000459.1 GCA_945860645.1 Candidatus Sulfopaludibacter sp. SbA3
AACGCAGATCGTCGGTCTCGTCCTCTCGGCCGAAACCGAACGTGATCCCGCTCCGCTCGCCATGGTTGGCGCCGGTGCGGCTCTTGCCATTTCCAATATCCCCTTCCATGAAGTGATCGCCGCCGTTCGCGTCGGCAAAGTGGACGGCAAGTTTATCGCCAACCCCACCTACTCGCAGACGAAGGAATCGCCCCTCTCGCTCATCGTCGCCGCCACCGAAACCGGCGTCGTCATGGTCGAGTCCGGCGCCAAGCACGTCGACGAAGAAGAGATCCTCGCGGCTCTCGAATTCGGCCACGAATGCTGCAAAAAGATCTGCCAGGGTGTCCGTGAACTCGTGAAGCTCACCGGCAAGACGAAGTACGAATTCGTTTCGCCCACCATCAATCAGGAGCTGTTCGCCAAGGTCGATGCGATGATCCGCACCGAACTCACCGACGCTCTCGATACCAAGAAGTACAACAAGCTCGCCTCCTACGCGCTCATCGACACGCTTCATGCCAAGGTCGAAGCGGCCTTCCCGGAAGAAGAACGCGCCGAAGCCGGCAAGCTGTTCGACACCTTGAAGGAACGCATCTTCCGCGACGAAATGCTCGACAAGCGCCGCCGTCCCGATGGCCGCGCCTTCGACGAAGTTCGCGACATCGACTGCCAGGTCGGCATCCTGCCCCGCCCGCACGGCTCCGCTCTCTTCACCCGCGGCGAAACCCAGGCGCTCGTCACCTGCACCCTCGGCACCAAGGACGACGAACAGCGCATCGAACTGCTCGACCCGACCGAACTCTCCAAGCGTTTCATGCTCCACTACAACTTCCCGCCCTTCTCGGTCGGTGAAGTCGGCATGATGCGTGGCGCCGGCCGCCGCGAAATCGGCCACGGTGCCCTCGGCGAACGCGCCGTCAGCGCCATCATCCCGGACGAAAAGAGCTTCCCCTACACGGTCCGCATCGTGTCGGACATCCTGGAATCGAACGGTTCCTCCTCGATGGCCTCCATCTGCGGCGGTTCGCTCGCCCTCATGGACGCCGGTGTCCCGGTCGATCGCGCCGTGGCCGGTATCGCCATGGGCCTCGTCAAGGAAGGCGATAAGTACGCCATCCTCACCGACATCGCCGGCGCCGAAGATCACTACGGCGACATGGACTTCAAGGTGGCCGGTTCCAAGGAAGGCATCACCGCCCTCCAGATGGATCTGAAGGTTCCCAACGTCCCCATCAGCTTGATGCGCGAAGCCCTCGAACAGGCCAAGCGCGCCCGCCTGCACATCCTGGACAAGATGAACGCCGTCATCAGCGAGCCGCGCAAGTCGCTCTCGATGTACGCCCCGCGCATCACCACCATCACCATCCCGGTCGACAAGATCCGCGAACTCATCGGGCCCGGCGGCAAGATGATCCGCTCCATCACCGACACGACGGGCGTGAAGATCGACGTCAACGACGACGGTCAGGTGAACATCTACGCCACCTCCGGTGTGGCCGGGGAGAAGGCTCTGCAGATGATTCAAGACATCTGCGCCGTGGCCGAACCCGGTAAAACTTACCTGGGCAAAGTCGTCCGGATCGTCGACTTCGGCGCTTTCGTCGAAATCTTCCCCGGTACCGACGGCCTGCTGCACATCTCCGAAATCTCGGAAAGCCGCGTGAAGAACGTCCGTGACGAACTGAACGAAGGTGACCAGATCATGGTGAAGGTGCTTGCTCTCGAAGGCAACAAGATCAAGCTCAGCCGCCGCGCCATCCTGAAGGAACAGCGCGAAAAGCTCGCCCAGCAATAATTAATTGGTGCCAGGCACCAATTTAACGATTTGTAAGACACCCGGCGCCCTGCTCCCCAGCAGGGCGCCTTTTTCAATCCCCCCGAAAACCGTGTCACACACCATTTTCTGGCGCCTAACCTGTTGAAAGAAAACACCGCACCCGTGCCTCTACCCGCGGAAAATAATTGTGTCACACACAATTAAGTCAGCCCGTTACATCACCACTGGAACCCGTTTGCCTGATAGCATGGTACCCATCGTGATTCGCACCCCGTCTCTACTGCTTTTTCTCACCCTCCTCCTCGCCGGCTGCCAAAAGCCGATGGTCTTCGAACCGGTCCCCGACTGGGCCTACCCCACCAACCCTCCTCCTCCGCCCGGTCCGCCGCCCACGCTCACCCCCGGCCCCTTCCAAATTGCCAACAGCAAGGTCTCCTTCACCCGCGCCGAAGTCACCAATCTCTTCGCCGCCCCCGATTGGCGCCCCGACGACCATCCCCCCATGCCCTCAGTCGTCGCTAACGGCCGCAAGCCCGACGTTCGCGCCTGCGCCTACTGCCACCTGCCCACCGGCAACGGCCGCCCCGAAAACGCCCGTCTCGCTGGCCTCCCCGTCGGCTACTTCGTCGCCCAAATGAACGCCTTCCGCGATGGAAGCCGCAAATCGCACGTCACCGGCCGCGCCCCCACCATCAACATGTCCAACACGGCCAAGGCCATCCAGGACGACGAAATCCTCGCCGCCGCCCGCTACTTTGCCGCGCTCCCCGCCGCCTCCTTCACCCGCGTCGTCGAACAATCCACCATTCCCAAGGCCAAGATCGCCGCATGGCTCTTCCGCTTTGACCGGACCGGCCCCCAGGAACCGCTTGGCCAGCGCATCATCGAAGGCCCCGATGACTTTGAGCAGTTCGAAATTCGGGACCCCGCCACCACCTATACGGCCTACGTCCCCGAAGGCAGCATCGCCCTCGGCAAACGCCTTGCCGAAACCTGGGGCGACGACAAAACGCTCGAATGCTCCAGTTGCCACGGTCCCGGCTACCGCGGCAAGGACGATGTGCCCAACATTGCCGGCCGCTCCCCCACCTCCATCGTCCGCCAACTCTACGATTTCCGCTCCAGCGCCCGGCGCGGCGCCAAGAGTACGGAAATGGACAAGGTGGTGAAGTACATGAAAAACAGCGACATGCTGGCGCTCGCCGCCTATCTTGCCTCGCTCACCCCGTAAAAGTCGGTGTCACCTTTGCCAATCCGCCTGCATCTGGAGTAGTGAGGACCAGCATGTCTGAAGTCATACTGCCAATAGTCGCCATTGCCGCCTACTTTTCGCTGATGCGCTGGGTACTCCCGCGCTTCGGCGTCCAGACTTGAATGACCGCCGATTGTGGGCCCCGGTCCGGGCGCCCTATCGCTTCCGCTCCCGCTCCAGCGAATACGGCAGAACACCCTTCTGCCCCTTCCGGAAAATAAGCACGTGGTTGGAATCGCTGCCCATAAACAGCCGCGCCGTAGCGCCCGCTTCTTTATCCGTGTCCCCCGGTTCAACGCCCACAGCCATCGGGTACCACCCGCCGCCCTGAATCACCCGCTCCGGTTCGCCCCACCCCTTTGGATTCGATAGATCCGGGTTAAAGCTGATGAAGATCCCTTCCGCCGGCCAGTCCACGTCGCAGCAGGCGTGATTCATCAGCATGACGAACTCGCCCAGTTCCCGGTTGTAGTGAACCGACGGGCCCCACATGGCGTCGGGGAAGGCCGTCTCCCACGGCGTCTTCACCGTGAAGATCGGCGTTACCTTGCCCTCGATTCCCTCCGATGCCCACTCACCGTCAAGGTACTTGAACACCTTGCCAGACGGCGCCATGCGGTCAGCATACGCCATTCGCGCCACGGCCACGCCCTGCTCCCCGGGTTGCCCCCCGTATGCCGAGAAGAAGAAGTAGAAATTCTTTTTCTCCCGGTCCAGAATCACCGAAAAGTCCCCATGTCCGCCCGCGAAATAGCCATTCTTCGCGTCGCACTTCGCCTCGTTCCCATCCGTCAGCACAAAGCCTAAATCGGTAAACGTGTGTCCATTGTCGGTACTGACAACGGCGCCGATCACCGGCACGCCCATGTATTTCGCATCCTCGGTCGGACAAAACGTGTAGATCTCATGGTGATACCACCCGTAGAGCTTCCCATCGTCGTCCCGATAGGTCGCCTCCAGCCACCACGGCGCCATCGTCGAGTTCAGCAGGAAGGTGGCCCGCACGTACCGCATCCGCCCCATATCCAGCCCCTCGGCGCGCAGCGGCAGCCCGTCGGAGTTGAATACGAAACGGTTTCCGTTAGCCCAATGGACAGGGCTATTGGAATCGCCGACGCCCGGAAAATTCACCGGATCGGCAGCCAATACTTCCACTTTCTGTGCCCACACGGTCATCGGCAGTACAGCGAACGCGAGTGCGAGGCGCAATTGCATGAAACTATATAGTGCAATCCGGGTGCCAAAGGTTACGCTATATAATTCAAGAGTTTTGTAAAGAGATTGCCCCATGCAACTTTCCATCATCGATTGGCTGGTCGTCGCCGCTTACTTCGCCCTCAACATCGCCATCGGCTTCTATTACAAGAGCCGGGCCGGCAAAAGCGTCGATGAGTTTTTCCTTTCCGGTCGCGACGTACCCTGGTGGCTCGCCGGTACATCCATGGTCGCCACGACCTTTGCTGCCGACACGCCCCTCGCCGTCACCGGCATGGTGGCGCGCAATGGCATCGCCGGTAACTGGCTGTGGTGGAATTTTGTCGCCGGTGGCATGCTGGTCGTCTTCTTCTATGCGCGGCTTTGGCGGCGAAGCGGGGTCATGACCGACATCGAATTCTCAGAGATTCGTTACTCCGGTAAACCGGCGGCCTTTCTCCGCGGCTTCCGCGCCCTCTATTTCGGCATCCCTATTAACTGCATCGTGCTCGGCTGGGTCAATCTGGCCATGGTCAAGATACTCATGCTCGTCTTGAACGTCGATAAGTTCACAGCAATTATCGTCGTCCTAGCACTTATCGGCATTACTTCGTGGATCTCCACCCTATCCGGTCTTTGGGGCGTCCTGGTGACGGACGTCGTTCAGTTCTTTATCAAGATGGCCATGGTCATCGTCCTCGCCGTTTGCGCCGTCCAGGCCGTAGGCGGCATGGATGCGTTAATGACCAAACTCGCGGCGGTCGATCTCGCCCGCGGCATCGCCCCCGGCGGCGAGAACTCAATGATTTCGTTCGTCCCCGATCTCGATTCCCCCTGGATGCCGATGATCACCTTCCTGGTCTATATCTCGCTCAACTGGTGGGCCACCTGGTACCCGGGCGCGGAACCCGGCGGCGGCGGCTATGTGGCGCAACGCATGTTCTCCGCCCGCGACGAACGCCATTCGCTCCTGGCTACCCTCTGGTTCAACATTGCCCACTACGCCATTCGCCCCTGGCCCTGGATCCTCACCGCCCTTGCCAGCGTCGTCCTCTACCCCGGCCTCGCCGATCCCGAAACCGGCTACATCAAAGTCATGATCGACTACATGCCGCCCTCGTTGCGTGGCCTCATGCTCGCCGGCTTCGCCGCGGCGTATATGTCCACCATCGCCACCCAGCTCAACTGGGGCGCCAGTTACCTGGTAAATGACTTCTACCGCCGCTTCCTGAAGCCCAATGAAACCGGCGAACACTACGTCATCATGTCCCAGGTGGCGACTGTTGTAATTACTCTCCTCTCCGCCGGCGTCACCTTCTACATGGACTCCATCTCCGGCGCCTGGAAGTTACTCATCGTCACCGGCGCCGGCACCGGCGGCGTGCTGCTGCTCCGCTGGTAC
>CAMATG010000460.1 GCA_945860645.1 Candidatus Sulfopaludibacter sp. SbA3
ATCACCCTCATTGCGGTACAGGGCAAACTTCTCCAGCGCCAGATTCGTCACCACCAGATCCGGCCGGCCATCGTTGTCGTAGTCGCCGAAGGCCGCGCCCATACCCGCATAGCTGCGCGCATCGTCGGAGAGCGCCACGCCGGCCTCCAAGGCGCGCTCGACAAATCTCCCGTTCCGCTCGTTGTGGAACAGATACTGCTCCATCCCGTCGTTGGCCACAAAGATATCCGCGAACCCGTCGCCGTCATAGTCGCTCACCGCGACTCCCATTCCTTTCCCGATCACGCCTCCAACTCCCGACTCCCTGCTCACGTCCCGAAACCCTCCGCTGCCCTCGTTGTGGAACAGCACATTCGCCACGCCATTGAACTTGTCCGGCCGGCAGTAGGCATGGAACGGAGTGCCGCAGAGGATGTTGCGCGCCAGGTCCCAGTCCAGATACCGGGCTACAAAGAGGTCCAGCCTCCCGTCGTTGTCGTAGTCGAAAAATGCCGCGGAAACGGACCACCCTTCCACCGCCGCCTCTGTCGTTGCGGTAAAGGTGCCATTCCCGTTGTTGCGATAGAGAACCGTAGCGCCATAACCGGTCACATAGAGGTCCGCGTCACCATCATTGTCCACGTCTCCGGCAGCCGCGCCCATGCCGTAGATGTTCGGCCCACCCAACAGTCCTGCCCGCGCCGTAACGTCAACGAAGGTCCCGTCCGGCTGCTGCCGGTAGAGCCGGTTGGCGTACGCCGCCTCCGCGCGCCGGAAGTCGGCAGGCAACCGCACCGGGTCGTCCAGCTTCCCGCCATTCACGAGGAAGATGTCCAACCGGCCGTCACCGTCATAGTCCAGCAACGCCACGCCGCCACCCATCGTTTCAATCAGGTATTTCTGTGTGGTAGGCGAGTGGCGATGGACAAAAGGCAGCGTCACGCTCCGGAAGAGCGAAAGGCTCTGCGCCGTTACCACGGCGGCGCAGAGCCAGAGGAGGTAACGCAGGGCCAAGCTAGAACTGCAGCCGGAGCGCGAATTGGATGAGGCGCGGATCATTGTATTGTCCGCTAATCACGCCGAACTGCGGATTGCCCAACTGCGTGCCCGGATAGCCGAATTGCACCCGGTTGAACAGGTTGAAGATCTCCGTGCGGAACTGCAAGCCGAAGCGCTCGTTGATCTGCGTGTTCTTGAAAATGGTGAAGTTGTAGTTGGCGATGCCGTGTGAGCGGACATCGGTCAACGACCGCGCCACGTTACCGAACTGGAAGGCCGGAGTCGGTGTAAAAGCCGACGTTTCAAACCACTTGCCCAGCCGCGACTGTGCTGTGCCTTCGAGACTGGCGCTGACGCCCGTCGAGTTCGGCCGCTGGCCGCCGCCCTGCGAGTTCGTGGTATTGACGGCCATACTCATACTGAGAGGATTGCCGCTCTGGAAGGTGGTGATGCCATTCACACCCCAGCCGCCCACCAGCCGGTCCGCGAAGCCGCCGGCGCTATTCATAAACTTCTTGCCCTTTCCGAAAGGCAGATCGTAAATAAAGCTCATTACCGCGCGGTGCGGCACGTCGTACAGAGTGACCGAACGCTCCGCGGCCAAGTTGTACCAGTTCTGAACACCCATGCCTCCGCCGGGTTCGAGCCACGCCGTCAACGTATCGGTGTCGCTGATGAGTTTCGCCCAAGTATAAGAGACGAGCAGCGAAGCACCTTGCGCAAAACGCTTTTCCAGCTTCAACTGCGCTGAATGATAGATCGAGTTGCGATTCATCGGTGAGACCTGGTTGAAGCCCGTGTATTGGGGATAGGGCCGCAACAACTGGGCCCGCTGCACCGTCGGCTGCGCCAGTGCGCCCAACTGCACCTGACCAACAAACGGATTCGGCACCTGCTGCGTCAGGGAGGCGCCCTGTGACAGGAACTCGACCGGCAATTGATTCAGTTGTTGGTTCGGCCCTGGTAGATGCGTTCCCTTGGAACCCGCGTAAGCCAGGTCGATCGCCATGCCGCCCAGGATCTCGCGCTGCAAGTCGAAGTTCCACTGCTGGGTGTTCGCTCTCGGATCCGTATATAGCGGAGCGCTCACACCCTGGCCGTAGAACAGCCGTTGGATGTTGGCACTCCGGCCCGGCGCAACGATGATGCCGTTCGGAAACGGGTTCGAAAGGCGGTCCGCCGGCGTGATGCCGCCATCGGGCGAACCGAAATACGGCGTCGTGTAGGCGTTCGAGATGTCGCCGTTCGGCGCCGTGCCGAAGGCCACGTCGTTCGGCAAATAGAACAGGCCCCAGCCCGTACGGATGACGGTCTTGTTGTTCAAGCGATAGGCCAGGCCCAGGCGTGGCGAGATCACGTTGCGCAGTTCGGTATTGTTGCGGCTCGGGCTGTCCGGCGAGTTCACCAGGCCAAAGCGGCCCTTGAAGTTCAGCCCGCCGCGTCCGCTGAGTTCATTCTCGGCGTTCGGCAGCAGCACCACCATTCGGTCAAATCGTTCGGACCAGGGGCCCATCTGCTCCAGACGGATGCCGAAGTTCAGCGTCAGCTTCGAGTTCACCTGCATCTGGTCACCCACGTAGTAGCCGCGGTAGATCATCTGGCCTGCGACGAAGCTGTTATGCGTGAGGCCGCCACCGCTGCCGTGGCCCAGCAGGAACGACGCGAAGCCATTCCCCGTACCCGCCGCCGCCAATGGATTGACGCTGGTGAATAGCGCGTCGAAATTGAACGAGCCCGAGGGGTTGTTCTGCTGATAGTAATTGTGTGTGCCCCGGCGCCACTCGCCGCCGAATTTCACGGTGTGCTTGCCCCAGATCTTGGTCACATTGGGGCTGAGCGAGAAGATGTCGTTCCGCGCCACAATCGTACTGCCTGTGCCGTTGGTGCCGAAAACGCCGTTGTAGCCGGTGACAATCGGGATCGGCTGCACCCGAACGGCGACGGCCGTATTCAGCGCGGCCGGCCAACCCAGGCTCGTCAGGTCGAAGCCAGCCGAGGCCGCCGTGCGGTCATAGTGGTAGCGGGAGAAGCTGGCCCGGAGATCCAGGAACATAGTGGGCGTAAGCGAGTAGGTGTCGCCGAAGACCGCCTGGTTCGTATTCATGTCTTCGGTGCACCGGTCGACGCAGGTCTTGGTGCCGTAGGGATCAATCGGCAGGTTCAGATTGCGCCAGTACGTGTAGCGCGCGAAGACGCGCTGCTTGTCGCTCACCGTATGATCCACCCGGTAGTTCTGCTGGTTTTGGTCGCCGCCGACGCTGGCGTTCGCCGTGAAGTTGTTCACCGCGGTGAATTGCGAACCCGGTGAGTTTGCCCGTCCCCACAACGGCGTCATCGCACGCGCCGCGCGGTCAATCCGGTTGTCCGGAATGATGTTGCCCGGAAACGGCGTCCGCGAAATCGTGCCGCCGGGGCAGGCCGGATTGCCCAGCCGGCCACAGGTGGTGAGCGGATCATAGATGGGAACCAGCGCGCCCGCACCGTTGCGGACGTCGGAGAAGTTGCCCGCGCGCATCGGGTCGGTCGGCACCGAAAACACATAGGACGATCCCTGCCGCAGACGGAAGCCCTCATACGATCCAAAGAAAAACGTCTTGTCTTTCCGGATTGGCCCGCCGAACGTGACGCCAAACTGATTCTGCGTGAAGGCCGGACGTTTCACGCCCGCGCGATTGTTGAAGAACGTATTCGCGTTCAAGCTGCGATTGCGCAGGAACTCGTACGCGCTCCCGTGAAAACTGTTCGTGCCGGACTTGGTGGTCAGGTTGATGACTCCGCCGGCCAGCCGGCCGAACTCGGGGCCCAGGTTGTTGGTCTGCACCCGGAACTCCTGCACGGCGTCCTGCGAGGGTATCAGCATGGTGTGGTTGACGTAGTTCGAGTTATTGGGAGCACCGTCGATATAGGAGGCACTCTGGTTGGCTTGTCCGCCGCCGATCTGGAAGTTCGCCCAGGCAAATGGATTCGCGCCGGTGGGCGTCGCGCTCGATTGTCCGCCGGGCACCACGCCGGGTACCAGCGCCACCAGACTGAAGACGTTGCGGCCGTTCAAGGGCATTTCCTGCACCTTGCGCGCTTCCACTACTTGACCGAGTGACGCGTTCTCTGTTTGCAGCAGCGGCGTCTGTTCCGTCACCTCGATTACCTGATTCACATCGCCCACCTGCATCGCGGCGTCAATACGGACTACGCTCTGCACTTCCACGGTCACGTTCTCGCGGACCAGACGCCGGAAGCCCTGCTTTTCCACTTCCACGCGGTATTGCCCGGGCGGCAGATTCACGAATTGATAATTGCCGGCGCCATCGGTAGTGCTCGCGCGGCGGTCGGCTGTACCCATGTTGAGGAGTGTGACGGAGGCTTGCCCGATCGATGCGCCGGTGGAGTCATTCACCGTGCCGACAATCGAGCCGTAGAAGGTCTGCGCTGGCGCGCCAAGACAGAGCAGCAAAAAAACACAGCAGAGTGCTAGGAGTCGCATCCCGGAATTCTATAGAGATGGGAAGCGTAAAGCAATACAAATGCCAGATATATTTGTCGCCCTGCATTGAATTCGGTTATGGCGCAAGTTTGGTGCAAGCTCTGACGCCGGCTCGGAGGCGAGTAGTCCTGAGAGAGCGCTCCGCGACTTTGTCCCTACGTCCCCCGCAAATGGCGCCCGCGGCCCTCGGTTTGTTGATCTGGCCCTCTACTTACCCGTTTACCTGCGTCATTCTCCATGGACACTTCAACGCGCTTCAAATCCGGATAAAGCGGTGCTGTCGTAGGAGGCCGAGTTCTCGACATCCTTCAGCTACCGGTGCGGCATCGGCTTCGAGGAGCCACAGGGAAGGATTCCGCCAAGTTCTGTCGGGTGGCATGGCGTGGCCAACCGGATGACCGTAGTCCGCCCTCCGCTTGCTCTCTGTCCCGACGGGCACTAATCGGGCTAGGCATCAGCCCCGTCATTCAATTGTTGACGCCCAGCCCTGCTACTATGGCCCCAACGGCTAAAATCGCGCCTATCTGGCTTGTTGATTTCTATGATTATGGCGCAACCCTCGACCGTGCGTACTGGAAAAACGAACACGTCCCGCAGATCACTTCGCTCCTTAGAATATCAAGGTTGGCGCCAGTCTGGAGCCCACGTCTCCCAAAGCAGGCCCCTCCCACGCTGAGCCTTCCAACATGCCAAAAAAAACCAAAAGGCCGTCCCGTTAACGCGGAACGGCCCCTGGAACAAACCACTACCCACCTACCACTCAAACCTCCCCACCATCAACTGATTCAACCGGCGGCCCACATCACTAAAACTCCCCCGAACCCCAGTAAACCTCCCCAAAGTAGCAATATTTACCGAGTCCCCCCCCTCAATTCGGGTCCTTCCAAGCGAATCCGCCTGTAAGGATGATTACAATCCCAACGAGCCCGAAACCGCATCCGTCCCACCAAACGCCAACTCTTTGACAACGACGCCTGCGCCAAACAATCCCCGGCCCCGTCACCGTTTTCCGCCCCATCGTCCCCGCCGTGAATGCCCCCGGATACGCACGCATTCGCCGCCACATTGAAACACGGATTCTGCGCCGCCGTCGGCCGCCCGCTCCGGCCAACCGTCCAATCCGGCGCAACAGCCTGATCGCCAGT
>CAMATG010000461.1 GCA_945860645.1 Candidatus Sulfopaludibacter sp. SbA3
GCGCCGCAATCGAGGACGACGTCGCCTTTGCGGACGCGGTACTCGCCGTCGCCGTAGACGTGGACGAGCTGTTCGGCGAGGACGAATTCGACGGCGCTGCCCTTGGGGGCGTAGAAGTCGCGGACGGGGGTGTGGTGTAGGAATAGATCCGTGCCGGCGACCGGTTCGGTGCGGGTGTTTCGGTGCAGGCCCCATTCTGTCCAGGCGAATTTCAGGTTGTGTGCGGGGAGGACCTGGGTGAAGTCGCACCCGTTGGATTGACCGAGGGCAACGACCAAGCCGGCGCGCGCGACGACTCCCGCAGCATATAACCCGGCCGCCGTTACCAGCATGAAGGGGATGCCGATGAGGGGCGATATACGACGTTTGGCGGGTTTGGGCGGGGTCGACATGTTATCCGGTTTATCGGCGGAGTAGTGTCTTAGCTTTATGGGGTGAAATAAACCCGTGTGTGACACGGGTTTATTTGGGAGGGATTCTGGCGGACAAACCCGTGTGTGACACGGGTTTAGCGGAGGAGGGCGGGTTTGAGGGTCCAGGCTTGGAGGCGCGCCTGTTCCAATAGCTCGGGGGCGGAGAAGCCTTTGGGATGGATTACCCAGCCGTAGGTTTTGTCCGTGTCGGCGGCGACATGGCGCTCGAAGGCTGTTGTGCCTTGGCGGATTTGGATTTCCGGGCTGCCGTTGTCGCTGGCTAACGTCGCGGCGAAATCGGGGAGCGACAGGCGGTCGGAACCGGCCCAGATGGTGTGCGGGAGGCGCTTGTGGGCGCGGATGTAGCCGATAGCGTCCAGCTTGGCGCGGTCGAAAAGCATGCGGGAAAGGGTCGGGCCGGCGGTTACGGTTTTGCCGCGGGCGACCGGGCCGTCGACGTATTGGGCTTCGAGGCCGAGGAGGGCCAGGAGTTGATCGGCGGCGGAGTAGGGGCCTTGGATATCGATGGCCGATTGGAACTGGCGGCGTGCGGCGTCCGTGGTGGGCAGTTGCACGGGATCGTGGAAGAGCAGGGGTAGCTGGCGGGCGGTGACGATTTCGACACCGGGGATGGATTGGACGTGGCGGACAAAATCGAAGAGAGATTTGTAGGCAGCCTCGGCCGATTCGGGGGAGCGGCGGCGGGGCATTTTGTAGCCTTCCGGCGGGGTGTAGGCGCCGCCGAGGAAGTTGACGCCGTCCCAGAATTCGGTGGCGGAGAACTCGGTGGGGTGGAAGTATGTCTGGATCACGCCGCCCTTTCCGCGGAGGGAATCCACCATGCCGGAGAACTTCTGGTTGATGGCGGGGAGGGTTTCGGGTTTGTTGATATCGGGACGGAGGGTGAAACCTTTCAGGTTGAACACGTAGAGCATGCCGCCGAGCCAGAAGGGCTGGCCGTTGAGGCCGACCTGGCTGCCATCGTCCATATAGACGGGCACGCCCCAGCGGCGGAGGGCGACGTTGGCGGCGGGGCCCCAGGAGTCACCAGGTTGGCCGTAGCAGCTGGGGAGGATGCCGAAGATGCGTTGGAGATCGCGGAGGCCGGGCTCTTCGCGGCGGGTGAACTCTTCGACGGCTTCGAGCGGGTGCAGGAGGCGCTGGTAGGAGGCCGGGGCGGGCGGGATGCTGTGGTAGTTGGTGTGGTAGCCGATGTCGTGGCGGGCGAGAGCGGTAATGACGTCGCGCCTGCCGCGTTTTTCCAGACGGCGGGCTTTTTCGCCCACCACTTTGAAGGTGGCGCGGACGCCCATCTTTTCGAGGGTCGTGGCGAGGCGGAGGGCGGCGTCGTCGCTGGCGGGGTCTACGTAGTCTTCGGTGTCGAACCAGAGGAGATAGTAGATGGGCTTCGTTTGGGCAAGGAGGGGGAGGGCAAAGAATAGCGCGAGGAGAAAACGCATGGAATCTGGTTATAACATGGGAACTATGTTCAGAATCGTCTTGGCCGTTTTTGCGGTGTGCGCGTACGGGCAGGCGCCGGAGTTCCAGCGCGATATCCGGCCGTTGTTGGGGAAGAAATGCGTGGCCTGCCACGGGCCGGATGAGCATGGGCGGCAGGCGGGTTTGCGGCTGGACACCTTTGACGGGGCGACGAAGACGGGGGCGATTGTACCCGGCAATGCGGCGAAATCGCGCATATTGGCGCGGGTGACGCATGCCTCGCGGCCGATGCCGCCGACGGGTCCGCGGCTGACGGAGACGGAAGTTGGGTTGCTGCGGCAATGGATTGACGCGGGAGCGAAGTACACGAACCACTGGGCCTTCGAGAAGCCGAAGCGGGCACCGTTTCCGCCGACGGCCAATGCCATTGATTTCTTTGTGCAGGCGAAGCTGACGGAGCTGGGTTGGGCGGGCGCGAAGGAGGCCGACCGGGGCACGCTGGCGCGGCGCGTGGCGCTGGACTTGACCGGGGTACCGCCGGAGGCGGCCGTGCTGGCGGAGTACGTGAAGACGGGCGCGTATGAAAAGTATGTGGACGCGCTGCTGGCCAATCCACAGTTTGGCGAGCGGTGGGCGAAGGTGTGGCTGGACCTGGCGCGGTACGCCGACACCATGGGGTATGAAAGCGATGCGAAGCGGTCCATCTGGCCCTATCGCGATTGGGTGATCCGCGCGTACAACGAGAATTTGCCGTTCGACAAGTTTACGCAATTGCAGTTGGCGGGCGACCTGATTCCGGATCCCTCGGTGGACGATTTGATCGCGACGGGGTTTCATCGGAATACGATGACCAATCGCGAGGGCGGAACCGACGATGAGGAGTTTCGTGACGCCGCCATTCGTGACCGGGTGGCGACGACGGGGCAAGTGTGGATGGGGCAAACGTGGGGTTGCGCGCAGTGCCACACGCACAAATACGACCCGCTGACGCACAAGGAGTTCTACCAGCTTTACGCGTTCTTCAATCAGACGGCCGACGACGATCATAACTCGGACCGGCCGGTGTTGAAATTGACATCGTCGGCGTCGACGCTGGTGCTGAAAGAACTGCCCGCCGAGAAGCAGCGCAAGACGCGGATTTTCGATCGCGGGAATTATCTAACGCCAGGCGATGAGGTAAAGGCGGGGGTTCCGGTGGCGTTCCACCAATTGCCGGCGAAGGCGCCGGTGAACCGGTTGGGCTTTGCGAATTGGCTGGTGAGCCCGGAGAATCCGTTAACGGCGCGGGTGACGGTGAACCGGTTTTGGGCGCGCCTGTTTGGCCGGGGCTTGGTGGAATCAGAGGAAGACTTCGGGACACAGGGCATAGGACCGACGCATCCGGAGTTATTGGACATTCTGGCTTTGGACTTTCAGAAAGACTGGGATGTGAAAAAGCTTTTGAAGCGGATTGTCCTGTCGGCGACTTACAAACAGGCTTCGGAGGTGACGCCAACCCTGCTGAAACTGGACCCGGCGAACAAGTACTATGCGCGAGGAGCGCGATTCCGGCTGGATGCCGAGGTGGTACGGGACCAGGCGCTGGCGGCGGCGGGACTGCTGAGCAAGAAGCAGTTTGGCCCTCCGGTGATGCCGTGGCAGCCGGATGGCGTTTGGCTGGTGGTCTACAACGGCGATAACTGGGAGACGTCGAAGGGCGAGGACCGGTACCGGCGCGCGATGTACACGTTCATGCGGCGGACGAGCGCGTATCCATCGATGATTAACTTCGACGCCCCGAATGGGGAGACCTGCACGATTCGCCGGATTCGGACGAATACGCCGCTGCAGGCGCTGACGTCGATGAACGATCCGGCGTTTATGGAAGCGGCGCAGCGGTTGGCGGAGAAGGCCGTGAAGGAGTCGCCGCTGGATCCGGCGAAGCGGCTCTTCGAACTCGTGTTATTGCGGCCGCCCACGAAGGCGGAAGCGGCCCGCGTTCTGCAACTGCAGCGGCAGGCCGAGACGGAGCTGCGCGCGCAACCAGAGAATGTCAGCAAACTGCTGCGTTATAGCGAAGTGCTCTATACGGAGGACCGCGTGGCAACGTTGATTCCCGATGGGCGAACGGCGCCGAAGGAGTGGCGATTTGCGACGGCCGAACCGGGCGCGGATTGGATGAACCCGGCGTTTGACGATAGCCGATGGGGAGCTGGGCCGGGGTACTTTGGCAAGTTGACGAAGCCAAGTGAGACAGTGACGATTCGGACGCCGTGGGAGACGGAAACGCTGTATTTGCGCTACGCGATTGACCTGCCGTCGCCCATGCCGACGAAGTTCAAGATGCCAGTGCGGACCAATGCGCAGTTCGATGTATGGGTGAACGGGGTGTCGGCACTGAACAACATCTATGAACGGGCTGGGCACTATGAATACACGCTGAATGAGAACGGACAGAAGGCGTTCCGTCCGGGCAGGAACGTCATTGCTGTGCGCGTGGGGCGGTATGGGGCGCAGAGCGCCGAGCAGCTCTTCGACCCGGGATTGGTCGGGTCACTGCCGATGCCGCGAATACAGCCGGGGCGAAATGACGCTGGGCGGGCGGCGTGGGTGGTGGTGGCGAATACGGTGTTGAATCTGGACGAAACGGTGACACGGCGATGAACGAGAAGATGCGAACGGCACTGGCGGCGACGCGGCGGCATTTCCTGAGCGGGTGCGGCATTGGGTTGGCGAACATGTTCCTGGCCGAGGCGCAGGAGGCGAAGCTGCCGGTGGCGAAGGCGAAGTCGGTGATCTTCCTGCATATGGCGGGTTCGCCGAGCCAGCTGGAGTTATTTGACTATAAGCCGGAGTTAGTGAAGTATAACGGGAAGCCGTGTCCGGATGAGTTATTGAAGGGCAAGCGGTTCGCATTTATTAAGGGCGTTCCGAAGATGTTGGGGACGCCGTATAAGTTCAAGCAGCATGGGCAATCGGGCGCGTGGGTAAGCGAGTTGATGCCCGAGTTTTCGAAGATCGTGGACGATGTGACGATTGTGCGGTCCATGAGTACGGACCAGTTCAACCATGCGCCGGCGCAGCTGTTTTTGCATACGGGGAATCCGCGGTTCGGGTTTGCGTCGATGGGGGCGTGGGCCACGTATGGATTGGGTACGGAGAATAAGGATCTGCCGGGTTTCGTAGTGTTGACCAGCGGCGGGAACAATCCGGACGGCGGGAAATCGCTGTGGGGATCGGCGTTTCTGCCGAGCATTCATCAGGGGGTGCATTGCCGTTCCCACGGGGACCCGGTGCTGTTCCTGAGTGACCCGGAGGGCATGACGCGCAATGTGCGGCGGAAGACGCTGGACGCGTTGAAAGACCTGAACGCGATGCAGGCCAAGCAGGCCGGGGACCCGGAGATTGAGGCGCGGATGGGGCAGTATGAACTGGCCTATCGGATGCAGATCTCGGTGCCGAATGTGATGGATATTTCGAAAGAGCCGGAGGCGGTGCATAAGTTGTATGGCACCGAACCAGGGAAGACGAGCTTGGCGAACAACTGTTTGTTGGCGCGGCGGCTGGTTGAGAATGGCGTGCGGTTTGTGCAGATTTACGACTGGGGTTGGGACCACCACGGGACCAGCAAGCGCGACGATATTCAGTACGCGTTGCAGCCGCATATTAAGACGGCCGACCAGGCGGTGACGGCGCTGATTCGTGACTTGAAGCAGCGTGGGTTGCTGGACCAGACGCTGGTGGTGTGGGGCGGGGAATTCGGACGG
>CAMATG010000462.1 GCA_945860645.1 Candidatus Sulfopaludibacter sp. SbA3
AGGTCCTTATTCCCGGTCAATGTGAAGTCCACATAGCGCATAAACATCGCCCCGGCATCACGCGCCACCACGCCCGCCTGCACGCTCTTGGTCAATGTCATCCCAACCGAAAACGTACCCATCAACAGCAGCGCCAGAAACGAAAGCACCAGCGCAAATTCAATCACCGTATTCCCGCGTTGCCGTCTCCGGCGCGTCCCGTTGGCGGTCGTCATGACATTCTTATCGGCATGGTGCTGACGATCCTCCTGGCAATCCTTCCATCCGGTCGGCCGCATACACGTTTACATTGAATGGCGACGCCGTTCGCCACAGCGGCGCAATCCAACTCCACGTAAATCCCTCCACGCCAATCTCCACCACATTCCCCGGCGCGTTACTCCCCGCCCCCGTCACCTCCGTGTTCAGGCTTCCCGGCGCGTAGTAGCGTACCTTGATCTTCGAATCATGCGATGCATCCGCCAAAAATCCCACCGACGACGCCTTCACCACCGCCTTGATCGACGCATCCTGGCACAACCCGCCCGAGGTCTGATACGTCACCGCGTACCGCACCCCCTCGCGCACAGCGTTCTGCATCGTCGCCCGCAAAAACAGCGCCAGCGAAAAATCAATCAGCGCCAGCATCAACGCCATCAACGGCAGAAAAACCAGCGCCGCTTCCACTAGCTGGTTCCCCCGCTGGCGTCTTCTTCGCTCCACCGATACCGGACGATTGTGCAAAATGCGGAGGTTCTCCTGCTCCTACCTCATTCTGCGCAACCCGTACCCGTTCCCCAATCAGCGCCCTCCCTCATTCCGGGCGCTATTCGTATTTATCCCTTCTGCTCCACCATGGGCGTATTCCGTCCCCGGCTCTGGTGCCAGTACCACGCCCCCAACGCCACAAATCCCAGGCTCATCCACTGCGTCAACGACAACCCACCCACCAGCCCCTGCGCATGGCTCCGCACAAATTCCACCCCAAATCGCACCAGCGAATACGTCACCAGATAGAACCCGATCTGCGCTCCCGGCCCCAGCTTCCAACCCGCCCGCTGCCACAGCAAACCAAAAATCACAAACTCCGCAAAGGCCTCATACAACTGCGTCGGATGCAACGGAATCCCCAACGGAACCCCTGTCAAATCGGCCGCGTCCCGGCTCCGGAACACCACCGCCCAAGACCGGTCGCACACCCCGCCCCAACAACAACCAGCCGCAAAACACCCCAGCCGCCCAATTCCGTGCCCGATCGCAATCCCCGGCGCCAGCAGGTCGGCCGTCTCCAAAAACGGCAGCCCGTGCTTTTTCATATACCACCACGCAAACACAATCGCCAGGATCAATCCGCCCTGGAATACCCCCGCCGCCTGCAACGTGCTGATGGAGAAAATGTCGCCAATATTCTTGCTGTAGTGGCTCTCCCAGTCAAACAGGATCATCGCCACCTTGGCCCCGGCCAACCCCGCCAGCGCGCACAGCACCACCAGGTTCGAAATCTTCTCCGGATCCACCCCGCGCCGCTTGGCCAATATCGTACAAAGCTGCAACCCGGCCAGCACACCCAGCGCCACCAAAACCCCATACGCGGGCAGAAAAAAATCGCCAAACTGAAAGAGCTTCGGAAACATTACACCGTCTCCTTCTGCCGCCACAAATCGATCAGCAGCAGCACCGCACCCACCGAAATCGCGCTATCGGCCACGTTGAACGCCGGCCATTGATAATCGCGCCAATACACCAGCACAAAGTCGGTCACGCTGCCCCGCAAAATCCGGTCGTACAGATTCCCCAACGCCCCGCCCAGCACCAGCGCCAGCGCCAGTCGCCCGGCCGCCGTGTAGGTCCGCGGCTTCAACAGCGCGCTGCGGAACATCCACGCCACAATCAGCGTCACCACGCCCGATAGCCCGATCAACACCACGCCCCGAACCGAATCCGGCGCGTCGGCCAAAATGCTGAATGCCGCCCCGCGGTTCTGCGCATGGACAATCGAAAACAGCCCCGGAATCACCACCTTCGTATCCCAGAAAGAGACGTTCTGCTCGATCCACCGTTTGGAGATCCAATCGAGCACAAAAATGCCCGGAATCAAGCCAATCAGGGCTGTCTTCGGTAGGTTCAACCGGCCACCATTTCTTTAACGGCCGTCGCGCACGGCGCGCACACGGTCGGCAAATCGGCGTCGGCCCCGGTGTCGTGCGTGTACTTCCAGCAACGTTCGCACTTCACGCCCGTCGCCCGCAGCACGCTCGCCCGCAGCGCCTCGCCCGCGGCCAACTCCACTTCGCTCACAATGAACAGCGCCGGCAACTGCCCCGCATACTGTTCCAACAACGGCAGCAGCGTCGCATCGGCTTCCAGCCGGACCCGCGCCTCCAACGGCGCGCCGATCACCTTCTCCTGCCGCGCCGTCTCCAGCACCTTAAGTACTTCCCCGCGCACGGCGATCAGTTGGTCCCACACCGCCACGCGTTCGGCATCCATCCGCCCGCTGAACTCGCCAGCGTTCGGCAACAACGCAATATGCACCGAAGCGGGCGCCCCGGCCGGCCGCGCAAACGCCTGCCAGATCTCCTCGCACGTAAACGCCAGCACCGGCGCCAACAGCCGCGTCAACGCGTCCGTCAGCCGCCACAGCGCCGTCTGTGCGCTCCGCCGCCCGGCCGATTTCGCCGCCGTCGTATACAACCGGTCTTTCAGAACATCGAAGTACACCGCGCTCAAATCCGTGCCGCAGAACGCATAGGCGGCCTGATACACGCGGTGGAACGCATATTCATCGTAGAACCCGCGGCACTTGGCCACCAGGTCATCGGCCCGCGTCAGAATCCACTGGTCGATCTCTTCCAACTCGGCAAACGGCACAAGATCGGTCGCCGGGTCAAACCCGTCCAGATTCCCCAGCGCATACCGGAATGTGTTGCGAATCTTCCGGTACGCCTCGGTCAATCGAGTAAGAATCGTTTCCGACAGCCGCACGTCTTCCCAAAATTCGACGGAGGAAACCCACAACCGCAGAATCTCGGCGCCATACTGCTTGATGATCTTTTCCGGCTCAATCGTGTTGCCCAGCGATTTCGACATCGCCTTGCCTTCGCCATCGAGCGTCCAGCCATTCGTCAACGTCGCCCGATACGGCGCGTCGCCCTTCAATCCCACGCCCACCAGCAGCGAGGAGTGGAACCAGCCGCGATACTGATCGCCGCCCTCCAGGTACATATCGGAAGGCCACGGCAGCCCGTTGGCTTCGTTCAACACGGCCAGATGGCTCGACCCGGAGTCGAACCAAACGTCCAGAATGTCGCGCTCTTTTTCGAACTCCGTGCCGCCGCAGTGCGAGCAAGTAAAGCCCTCGCCCAGCAACTCCGCCGCCGTCTTCTCGTACCAGATATCCGCCGAATGTTCCCGGAACAAATCGACGACTTTATCCAGCGGCGCCCGGTCGTGAACAATCTTCTCGCAGCTCTTACACGTAAAGGCAATAATCGGCACGCCCCACGTCCGCTGGCGCGAAATGCACCAGTCCGGCCGCGTCGCAATCATGTTGCTGATGCGTTCCTCGCCCCAGGCTGGCCACCACTTCACCCGCCCAATGGCGTCCAGCGCCTTCTGCCGCAGGTCGTTGCGCTCCATACCGATAAACCACTGCTCGGTCGCCCGGAAAATCGTCGGCTTGTGGCAGCGCCAGCAGTGCGGATAGCTGTGGTCGATCGGCGTCATCGCCAACAGCGCCCCGGCCTCCCGCAACAGCTCAATCACAATCGGATTGGCTTCCCAAACGTTCTTGCCAATCAGCACTTCCGGCAGCACGCCCGGCTCGTTTTCGGTATGGTACAGCCGCCCTGCCCCGTCCACCGGGCAGTACACCTGGATGCCGTTCTGCATCCCGGCCACGTAGTCTTCCTGGCCATGGCCCGGCGCCGTATGCACCGCGCCCGTGCCCTGTTCCAAGGTCACGTGCTCGCCCAAAATCCCCAGCGATTTCCGCGCAATGAACGGATGTTGGAACACACTCTGGTCCAGCTTCGCGCCCGCGAACCGAACGAGCTCCGTCCCCTCCGCCCAGCCCAGCGCGGCTTTCACGGTATCCAGCAAACCAGCGGCGACAATATAAACCGCCCCGCCCGTCTCATAGGCGACGTACTCAAACCGCGGATGGAACGCGATGCCCATGTTGGACGGAATCGTCCACGGCGTCGTCGTCCAGATCAGCCCGTACACTTCCTTCCCCGCCAACGCGCCATCGATCGTCGCCGGGTCCTCGGTCAGCTTGAATCGGACATAAATCGAAGGGCTCTTGTGGTTCTCGTATTCCACTTCGGCTTCCGCCAGCGCCGTCCGGCAACTGATGCACCAGTTCACCGGCTTCAACCCGCGGTACACATACCCCCTGGCAAAAAAGTCGACGAACGCGCCCGCGATGACGGCCTGATACTCCGGCGCCATCGTCATGTACGGCTTATCCCAGCGTCCAAAAATCCCCAGCCGCTGGAACGACGTGTTCTGCAGGTCGACGTACTTCTGCGCGTAAGCGCGGCACGCCTTCCGAATCTGCGACGTCGTCATCTGGGCCTTCTTCGAGCCCAACTCGCCATCTACCTTGATCTCAATCGGCAGCCCGTGGCAGTCCCACCCCGGCACATACGGCGAGTCCATCCCCATCATCGTCCGCGACTTGACGATGAAATCCTTCAGCAATTTGTTAAACGCGTGGCCAAGGTGTATGTTGCCATTGGCGTACGGCGGTCCGTCGTGCAGCACATACATCGGCTGCCCGGCGCGGGCTTCGCGAATGCGGCCATACAGATTTCCGTCTTTCCATTCGGCCAGCAGACGCGCTTCCAGCGTCCCTAGATTGGCCTTCATAGAAAAATCGGTCTTCGGCAGGTTGACCGTCTTTTTGAGTTCGACTTGGCTCCAGTCCATGGGGTACTTTCCATTATCGGGCCAACACACCGGTTTTGCGAAATCAGCCCCGCGCGAGCCACTCCCGCAACAGGTAAATCTCCCCCACAAAGAACAGTGTCCCGAAGATCATCTTGTTCCACCGCGCCAGCCATAGCGGCAGGTAAATGTCGAAATTGTCCGCCCGCGCGTCCGTATGCCGCGCCGCCACATCGGTCAACGGGCAGCGGCACCGGTTCATCGCCAGCACCGCGCACTCCAGCCACACCAGCCCGCTCAGGATCAACGCCCACTCCCACCGCCGCCCGTAGGTGGCAAACGGAATGGCAACAATACATCCCGCAAACACGCACCACACCGCCGTATGCAGCAGCTTGATCCGTGTCAGCGCGGCGTTCACCCCAACGCCTTCTTCCCCGCCGCGATCACCTTCAGAATCGCGTCGACGTCATACACCGCCCCGCCCCACGATCCGCCGCTCACGTCCACCAACGCCGCCCACAGTCGCGTGTCATCGGGCAACAGCGGGTCCGGACGCAAGTCCGGCCGGGCGGAACGCTCGGCCAACAACCGCTCCCCGTCCACCAGGTTGAACGACCCCTCCATCGTGTTCCGGTCAATCACAATCTCAATCTCATCGCCATCCAGAACCTTCCCAATCGGTCCCCCCGCCAACGCCTCCGGCGACACATGCCCAATGCAGGCCC
>CAMATG010000463.1 GCA_945860645.1 Candidatus Sulfopaludibacter sp. SbA3
TCAGGTCTACCCCGTCGGCCCCAGTGACGTGATGCTCGGCATCCTCCCCTTCTTCCACTCTTTCGGCTTCGGCTACAACCTTTGGTTCCCGCTGCTGAACCGCTTCCCGGTCATCTTCCACCCCAACCCGAGCGACGCCAAAACCATCGGAGAACTCAGCCAGAAGTACGGCGCCACGTTCCTGCTGTCGACCCCAACCTTCGCCTCCACCTACGCCCGTAAGTGCAGCAAGGAGCAGTTCTCAAAGATCCGCTACGTCCTGGTCGGCGCCGAAAAGCTCCGCCCCGCCGTCGCCCAGCAGTTTGAAGAGAAGTTCGGCATCCGCATGCACGAAGGCTACGGCTGCACCGAAATGGCCCCCGTCGTCAGCGTCAACGGCCCGGACTTCATCTCCGACGACCCTGCCCAGAACAACCAGATCGGCTTCAAGGGCGAAAGCGTCGGCCGCCCCCTGCCCGGCGTCAGCCTGCGCTTTGTGGACCCCGCCACCCTCGAACCGGTCCCCTTCGGCCAGGAAGGCATGTTACTCGTCAAAGGCCCCAGCCGCATGCGCGGCTATCTGAAACAGCCCGAACGCACCGCCAAGGCCCTCGTCGACGGCTACTACAACACCGGCGACATGGCCCGCTTGGACGACGAAGGCTTCCTCTTCATCACCGGCCGCCTCTCCCGTTTCTCAAAGATCGGCGGCGAAATGGTCCCGCACCTCAAGGTCGAAGAGTGCCTCCAGGAGATCATGGACGAAGCCACCTGCTTGGTCATCGGCGTCCCCGACGCCCAGCGCGGCGAACGTCTGGTGGTCCTGCACACCAGCAAAACGCTAACGCCAGCCGCCATGGTCGAACACTTAAACAACGCCGACCTCCCCGCCCTCTGGATCCCCAAACCGAACCAGTTCTTCGCGGTCGAGTCCATCCCCACCCTCGGCACCGGCAAAACCGACCTCCGCAAGTCCACCGATCTAGCCATCGAACTGGCCTCGCAAGTCCGCCAACCCGCCGTCGCCGACTAACATCGGTGTGCCATTCCAGCACACCTGACGACTAACTTCACACGAAACGGCGCCGTAACTGGCGCCGTCAGTGTTGGCATGAAGTTATTCATTTTCCTACTAACTGCAACCAGCATCATGTTACAGGCGCAACAAATCGAGGTCGGCGTAAAAACCAGCGTCACCCTCACCGATCAAATCAAATACGCGCCCGACAAATCCGTTCCCGTCAGCATCGGCGGCACCATCGAAATAAAACTCCCAGCCAACTTCGCCATCGAAGCCGACCTGCTCTACAAGCGCCTCCGCTCCAACTCCAGCTACACCTTCCCGGAAGGCCCCTATATCTCCAACGCCAAGGGCGAATCCCTGGAACTCCCCGTCATCGGCAAATACTATTTCCGCCCCACCCGCGGCTGGCGCCCGTTCCTCGGCACAGGCTGGGCGCTGCGCCGCACCTGGCAGGAGACCGAAACCAGCCAACCCAACGGCCGCACCCTTTTCAACCGGCCCTCGGACATCGATGTCGGCGCCGTCGTCTCCACCGGCGCCCGCTATGAAGACCGCCGCGTGAAACTCGCTCCCGAACTCCGCTACACGCGCTGGGGCAGCGGGACCGACTTCCCCCGCCGCAATCCCAATCAACTGGAACTCCTCTTCGGCATTTCCTTCTAAACCGCAGCACACCACGGGGACATCCGCCAGCCCGCAGGCCGGGTGTCCTCAAACGCCGCGGCCTACCGCCCCAACCCAACCTCCACCACCCGCCCCGTCGCCGCCGAAGTCAACCGCAACACCCGCGGCACAAACCCTGCCCCCGCCGTAAACGTATACCGCCCCGTCGTCCCCGCCCCAGGCGCCAAATCTCCCACCCACGCCTTCCCCGTCGCCCTGTCCTGCACCTCCGGATAGAACCGCACCGCCGTCCCATCCGCCCCCACCAACTCCGCCGTGAAGTACTGCCACCCCCACCGCGCCGGCAGTAACATCGGGTTCTTCACTTCCAAGTCCACCGTAAACCCCTCCCGCGTCCGCTCCACCCCCGCCACCCGCGCGTCCAACGTATCCAAGTCGAACAACGTCCCCGGCTCCACCCGCGCCTTCAAACCATCGGTACCCGCAAACACCGACGACGCCATCCGCGCCCCCCGCAAGTCATACCACGCCAGCCGCTTTGTCGACTTAAAATACAAGCCCAACTGCATCGCCTCATACCCAAACGGTACCGAAATCACTTCCACAAACCGGCTCACCCCACCCGGCGGCACCTGCACATTCTCCCCCCGCAAATTGTCCGGATCCGTCATCATCACAAACTGGAAGGTGCCCGGCCCCTCATGCCGCTTCCATACCCGCACACCGAACGACATACTCCCCAGAAAATCCGCCGCCTTCGTCTCCGACAAATTCCGCGCCGTCCCCCGCAAAATCACCAACTTCTGCCCAGCCCCCGCCAGCACCGGCTCCCGCCGGTTCGCAAACCGCAACGCCAGTTCCACAAACTCCAGCGTCACCGCAAACTTCTTCGCGTAGTCCACCTTGATCTGCCCGTAATCATCGACATCTTCGCCAATCACAACCGGCTTCCCCAGCTCCGCCGTCGCGGCAAACGGCTTCGGCGCCGGCGCCTGGCCCAGCAGCGAAACCCCAATAAACACGAGCCACCACCGCATCCTCAATCTCCCTTGATAATCTTCCCAAACATCTGCCCGCCGTGATCCTTCCCGCTCCAGATCCCCACATACTGATCCCGGAACAACATCACCCGCGCCGTCCACGTCCCCACGCCCGGAATCGTCATGTCCGTCAACGTAATCACCGGCGTGTCGCCCGACCACACCACCGAAATCGGAATCGGCACCGGCAGGTCCTGACCGTCATATCGCAACCGCGTCTTAAACAGCCAAGTATCCCCGCTGATCTTACTGACACTCTCAATCTTGTACTTCTCCGGTCCAAACGTCCCCTCCTTATGCGACCGCGTCGAATAGCCAACCAAAGTCACATTCTGCATCCGCTCAGCAAAAAGGCGCTCGTTATCGGCCTGCTGCGAAACTGCCTTCCCGCCGCACCCCGCCGCCAGGATCAACAAACCCACCAGTAAGGTCTTCATTTCCGTTTATTCTCCAGCCAAATGACATTCGCCGTCGTCTGCCCCGCCACTAACACGTCTAAGTCGCCGTCATTATCCATATCCGCCAGCCGGATATCATACGCCGCGTTCCCATACCAGATATCATGCCGCGTAAATTGTCCCTTCCCGTCATTCTCAAACCAGGCAACAACGTGGCTGTCCTTAGCACAGGTTACCGCATCCGTATCCCCATCCCCGTCAATGTCGCCAACAGCCAGATCGTGCGGCCCGCCCAACTCCGTGTCCACCTCGTGCGCCTTCCAAAACGGCGCCTCAAACCACACCACCCCAAACCCATGCCCGCGCGTGGCAAAGAAGTCATTCTTCCCATCCCCATTCACATCAAAAATCGCAATGTTAGTCGCCCCCGGCTGCTTGTCCGCAATCAGCCGCTTCCGCCACCCCGCCTGCCGCGGATTCGCCGGCGCCTCCCACCACGCAAAATAGTTCCCCTCCGCCCCCGTCTTCGCCCCAACGGCAATATCGGCCCGCCCATCCCCGTTCACGTCCCCAATCCCCATGTAATGGCTCAACCCCGGCGCGTCCTTCATCGCAAACACCGTCCGCTCAAACTTCGGCGGCTTAAACCAGGCAATCGAATTCGAAAAGACACCCGTCGGCTGCCCCGAATTCCCCACCAGATCCGGCTTCCCGTCCCCGTCAACATCCCCCGCAATCAACCCATGCACCCCATTCACCTCACTATCAATCACGTGATACTTCCACGGCTCCGCCAACGGATTCGCCGGCCGCTCCAGCCAGAAAATCAAACCTGGCGAATACTGCGCCCCAATCCAATCTACGTCCCCATCCCCATCCACATCAAACGCCTCACTGTGGATCGCCCACGTGCCCGAATGGATCACCGTCGGCTTCCAATCCGGCGCCGTATAAAGCACGGTGCGCAGATTGGTCTGGTCATTCACAATAATGTCCTTCCGCCCATCGCCCGCAAAATCGGCCGCGATCGCCGTGTGATTCTGAAAGCCGCGAGCCACTTCGTGGAACTGCCACGCCGCCCGCTTCGGCGCAGTGAACTCCGCCCACCGCCCGGCCGCGAACTTAAAGTTCTTCCGCCCGGCCACTAACTCCATCGCCCCATCGCCATCCAGATCGGCCCACCGCACCGGCCCCCGCCCACCCAAAACCACCCGCTTCCAACGCGCCGAATCAAACTTCCCCACACCCCGCACCGGCGGCGCCCCCTGCGGATCCATCTTCGGCACGGGCTCTTCATAAACGACCACAGCCCCGCCCTCAACGGTGGCAAAGGCCCGCTGCAGCCCATTGACCCAAACCTCCTGCCCCACCGCCGTCAAATAAAAGAGAACGAACCCAGCAATAATCCGCATGCCGCAAATTCTATCGGATTTCCCCGGGAGCCGGGCTACCAGCGAAATCCGACAACCCAGAATCCCCCGACCACCCCTCAGACATCCCCCTCAGCCTTCCCCGGGAGCCGTGCTACCAGCAAACTCCCAGATTCCCGATTTCCCCTACCTCAATATCTCCAAAGCCCGCGCCTTCCCCTCCCCGCTCAAACCCACCCGCACACGCGGCTTCCGCTTCATCACCCCGCAATGCAGATCAAACTCCGCCCCGCTCACCCGCAGCGTCTGCCCCGCATCCACCGGAATCGCCCGCACCCCGCCCGAATCCACATGCAACACCTGCCCCGCCGCCGAACACCCCACCTCCACCAACACCCCAGTCACCGACCGCCCCACCATCCCCGCCATCTTCTCCCCCTCCGCCTTGTCCTTGTCATTCACTGCCATCGATCGAAACTCCCGCACCGCCGCCTCCGCCGCCGCCGAATTCCCACTCCGCTGCGCCGCATACACGAACAATCGCAACCACCGCGGCGCATCCGCCGCCGCCATCCGTTTCACCCGCTGCAACGCGGCAAACGCCGCCTCGTCCTCGCCCGCCTCCAACTGCAACGCCCCCAACGCCAACAACGCCTCAAAATGCGTCGAGTCCACCGCCAAAGCCCGGTCCAACATCGCCCGCGCCTCCGCCCCACCCAACGTCGCCCCCAGCTCCAACACATCCGCATTCCGAGTTCCCCGCCCAAACGCCTCCCGCGCCGCCACCGCCCCCGCCTCTCTGTTCCGCTCCAACATCCGCGCCGTCAGCAGCGCCTCCCACGGCCCCGCCTCCCGCGGAAACTCCCCCGCCAACCGCTCCGCATGCCGCGCCGCCCCCGCGAGGTCTTTCCCTGACAAAAACAGGTCCACCATCGTCAACCCGTTCTCCAACGCCGTCGCCGGCCGCGTCTCCGGCGCACCCTTCCACTCCTCCCACTTAAAGTTGAACTCCACCACGTTCACCGTCTTCCCGCGAATGTACCCCTGCACATGCTGCTCCAACTGCTGCGGCGTCAACCTATAGGCCTGCCGCAACGCCTGCTCAATCGGAATCCCCCGCTCCATCGCCGCCGTGAACCGCGTCCACTTCGGCCG
>CAMATG010000464.1 GCA_945860645.1 Candidatus Sulfopaludibacter sp. SbA3
TGAGCCGCGCGTGGCCCGCGAGACCGAGGGTGCAATCGAGCGCAGAGAAACCGCTCTGCAGCTGGAGTGCCTCCAGGGTTTCCGCCGGCATGACTGAGACGTGTTGCATGCATTGCCTTTACCGCATCCCTAGACGGGTGAGAGTTTGAATGACGTCGGGAGCGACAGATTTTGCGTTTCGGATGAGCGCTTCGTGGTCAGCCTTGCGGTAGACGTGGATGACGCCTTTTTTGCCGGTGCCGACGACGAGATCGCCGAGGAGGCCGAGTTCGGAGCGAAGGTCCTGGGAGAGGAGGATGCGTCCGTTGGCATCGAGGTCGGTTTCGGTGCCGTAGTGGTTAGCGAGATTGAGAAGATGTTCGACTTCGGCGGAGTGTTCGCTGGCTTCTTCGAAGATGGCGAGGTTCTGGCGCCAGATGGATTCCGGGTAGATGCGGACGACGGAGCCATCGAGGGAGGTAGCAAACGCTCTGTTATCTTTAAGGTCATGAGTAAAGAAATGCAGCCAGGAGCCAGGGAGGCGAATACGGCCTTTTTCGTCGCAGCGGGTTTCGAACTTGCCGAGGGGTTGCTTGTCGGCAGCGCTTTTGGCCGGGTCAAGCATTATTTTTGCCCCTGAGTTCCACTTTCGCCCACTTTCACGTCCACTCCACAAGGATAGACCCCAACGGCCCCCCGTTACAAGCCTTCTTCGCTATCCGTCCGCCTTTTTTTTGAGGGCTAAGTCCCGTCTTTCTTTTGTCTTGCGGTTCAAAAGGCGAACAAGTGGCGAAGCGAGCTTCCCCGTACCCCCATTACCCCGAATTTGCTACCCTTTGAATGTGATTCCCAACTTTTCGCTGTACGATATCGACCCGGGGCCGGACTGCCCGGAGATAGTCCGCGTCATTATTGAAATCCCGAAGAACTCCGGGAATAAGATCGAGTACGATGGCAAGCTGGGGGTTTTCCGGTTGGACCGGGCGCTGTATTCGCCGATGCACTATCCGGGCGACTACGGATTTATCCCAGGGACGATGGCGGGCGACGGTGACCCGATCGACGTTTTGTGCCTGGTGAACGAGCCGAGTTTTACGGGTTGCCTGATTGAGAGCCGTCCGGTGGGCGTGTTGTACATGGCCGATGAGATGGGCGTGGACGAGAAGATTCTGGCGGTGCCGACGCGGAATCCGCGTTACGACCAGATCCACACGCTGGACCAGATCTTCCCGCATGTCCGGCGGGAGATCGAGCACTTCTTCACCATCTATAAGGAACTGCAGGGTGTTGTTCCGAAAATGGAAGGCTGGGGCGGGCCGCCGGAGGCGCGGAAGGCGATCACCGAATCGCGCGCCCGGTATCTGGAATTGAAGAAGCAGAAGGAAGAAGCGGCCGGGTAGATGGAGCCATGCAGGCGCGCCGCTGGCTGATACGGGGGCGGGTGCAGGGGGTGGGCTTCCGGCGTTTTGTGCAGCGGGAGGCGGTGGAGTTGTGCCTGAACGGCTGGGTGCGGAACCTGGACGACGGGCGGGTGGAGGCGTTTGCGCAGGGGGCGGCGGGGGCCTTGGATGCGTTGCAGGGGCGGCTGTGGCACGGGCCGCGGTGGGGCGAAGTGCGGGATGTGGAGGTGTTGGAAGAGGCCCCGAGGGCGCGGCAGGATTCCTTTCAAATTCGCTAATACACCTTACTCCTACTCCGATAAGGCAGATAGTATGTCGAATCGCATAGGGAATAGCTGCAACTGCCGGGAAGCCTACACACCGGTGCGTGGACGAGAGCGACTCAATGAATTGCGGGCGGCGCGCGAGGCCAACCGGCTGGCCAAGCCGCCGGCGCCGGCGCGGTTCAGCGGCTCGACGGCCGGGTTTCAGTCCGAAGAGTCGGCCGATCTGGTAGTGAAGACCGCCGATGGGGATACGGTGCGGATCTCGATTGACGCTTTGACGCGGGCGCAGGCCGGAGCCTATTCGGCCTCGGCGGGCGGGGCGCAGGCCAGTGCGCAGGCGTTCTCGGGCGAGTCGTCGTATTCGGTGAAGGTCAACGTGAAGGGTTCGCTCGACGAAAAAGAGGCGCAGCAGATCGGGGATTTGTTGCAGAAGCTGGTATCGGCGTCGCGCGGCGCGGGCGGCGGCGCGGCTCCGCCCGAACAGGCACCGGTGAAGAGTGGTGGGCGTTTCGACACCCTGAGTGGCTTCCACTACGCCTATCGCGCCTTTAGCGAATCCACGCAGTCGACGCTTGACACGCAGGCGGCTTAAAACGCGAGCTTGCTATACTGGTCTTCCCGTTCTTTTTCCTCCCATGGACCACCTTAAGCAACTCATTCGCGAGATCCCCGACTGGCCGAAGTCCGGCATTCTCTTCTACGACATCACCACTTTGATGAAGGACCCCCAAGGCTTTTCCGAGGTGATCGGCGGCCTGCAGGCGGGTGTGAACCCGGCCGATGTCGATGTTGTTCTCGGAATTGAGGCGCGCGGTTTCTTCTTCGCGCCGACCGTAGCCCACTCGATGGGGAAGGGGTTTGTCCCGGTGCGGAAGCCGAAAAAGTTGCCGTGGGAGACCGAATCGGTGCAATATGCGCTGGAATACGGCTTCGATACGCTGGAAATCCACAAAGATGCGGTGAAGCCAGGGCAGCGCGTGTTGATCGTCGACGATGTGCTGGCGACCGGTGGTACGGCGGCGGCGGTTGCGCAGCTTGTGGAAAAGCTGGGCGGCAAGGTGGCCGGATTCGCCTTTGTGATTGAACTGGATTTCCTGAGCGGCCGCGACAAGTTGAACGGGTACCCGATACACTCGCTCGTGCATTACTAGGGCGCCATGGCCGCCACTCGACACGCCCGTCTGAAGGCGTACGCCAAATTGAACCTGGACCTCAAGGTGTTGAACCGCGGGGAAGACGGGTTTCATGAGTTGCGTTCGGTGTTTCAGACGGTCTCGGTTTTTGACACCTTAGGCATTGCCTTTACGGCGGCCCGGACCACGGAGCTGACGCTGGAGGGGTCTGTCGATATTCCCGATAACCTGGTGCTGCGGGCGGCGCGGTTGCTGCTGGCGCATGTCAAAGGCACCGGGCGGATCGCCATGCGGTTGACCAAGCGGATTCCGATGGGCGCCGGGATGGGCGGCGGATCGGCGGATGCCGCGGCGGTGTTGCTGGGACTGCCGGTGGTGGCTGGCTGGCGCATATCGATGGAAAATCTGGTCCGGATGGGGGCTGAATTGGGGTCGGATGTCCCGTTTTTCCTGCTCGGAGGCGCCGCGGTGGCGCTGGGGCGGGGAACGGAGCTCTATCCGTTACCCGATTTGCCGTCGAGCCGGGTTTTGATCGCTGCGCCAGCGATTCACGTTTCGACGCCTGATGCGTACCGCGGATTTGCCCGCGCCAGTCATGGAAAATTGACGGAAGCCCAACGGATTCAGTATATTGATAGTTTCCAGTCGCGCGTCTGGCGGCTCGGGGCATCCTTGTCCACAGACGGCGTTGGAACGCAGGTCGAGAACGATTTCGAAGGTGTGGTTTTCCCCCGGCACCCGCAGTTGAAATCCATCCTCAAAAATCTACAGAAATCAGGGGCTGACCCAGCCAGAATGACCGGCAGCGGCTCGGCTCTCTTCGGAGTCTTCACCACACAAAATCAGGTACAAGAGGCGCAGGCGGCATTAGCCAGACTGCGTCCTCAGCCCGCAACGATTCCGGCCACTTTTTTAAGCCGGGGCCGCTACCGGGCCGCTTGGTGGCGTCAACTGCAAGAACACATGGACGGAAACAAGGACGGGAAGCAATGGCCGCCCCAAAGCCGGTACGCGCAAGGGCGCCGCAACGAGCAATGAGACCCGAAAAGCTCAAGCTCTTTACCGGCAATGCCAATCCAGCGCTCGCCACTGAAATCGCCGAATGTCTAGGCCTGGAACTTGGTGTTGCCCCCGTGCGCACGTTCGCCGATGGTGAGATCTACCTGCAAATCAAAGAGAATGTCCGCGGCGCGGACGTTTTTGTTGTCCAGCCGACTTGTGCCCCGGTCGACCGGCACATTCTGGAACTGCTGCTCATGATTGACGCGCTGAAGCGCGCCTCGGCGGACCGCATTACCGCCGTGTTGCCGTATTACGGCTACGCCCGCCAGGACCGCAAGGACAAGCCGCGCGTGCCGATTTCGGCCAAGCTCGTGGCCAGTCTGATTGAGCGCGCCGGGGCTGACCGGGTGCTTTGCATGGATCTCCACGCCGCGCCGATCCAGGGTTTCTTCGATATTCCGGTGGACCATCTCTACGCCGCTCCCGTGCTGGTTGAGTATTTCCGGGAGAAGGCGGTTGATAATCTGATGATTGTCTCGCCCGATGCCGGTGGTGTGGAGCGCGCCCGTGCGTTCGCCAAACGTCTGCGGGCGCCGATGGCGATCATCGACAAACGCCGTGAGGAAGTGAACGTTGCCGAGGTGATGCACGTCATCGGCGACGTACGCGACCGCCATTGCCTGATCATTGACGATATTATTGATACAGCCGGAACGCTGGTGAAGGGCGCCGAAGCGCTGCTCGCCTCCGGTGCGGCGGGCGTCACCGCCTGCGCCACGCACGCCGTCCTGAGCGGACCGGCGATCGAGCGCATACAGAATTCCCGACTTACCAAGGTCATCTTCAGCAACTCGATCCCGCTGAAGGAAGAGGCCCAGAGCTGCGACCGCATTCAAACGCTGTCGGTGGCGCCGCTGCTGGCCCAGGCCATTCGATCCATCCACGAAGAGACATCCGTCAGCGGACTTTTCGTGTAGACAGCAAGCACTTCCCAACCAGTTTCCTTCGAAATCGTTTTTAACCAGAGGTCAGTATGAGAAAAGATATCACCGTCGCCGCCACGCCGCGCCCTGCCCGGGGCAAGAATGAAGCCCGCCGCCTGCGGGTCAGTGGTCTTATGCCCGCGATCATCTATGGCACCGGAAAGGATCCGGTCGCCGTATCCGTGAATCCGAAGGAGGTCAACAAGATCCTCCATTCCTCGACCGGCCACAACACCATCTTCGATATGGCTGTTGACGGCTCCGTGGGAGAACCGGTGATGGTCGTCGACTGGCAGTATCACCCGGTGAAGGGCAACCTGATGCATGTGGACCTGCTCCGCATCGATCTGGAAAAGCCGATCAAGGTTAAAGTGCCGGTGCATCTCAAGGGCGAATCTGTGGGTGTCAAGATCCACGGCGGCTTGCTCGAAGTGGTCAACCGCGAAGTGGAAATCGAAGTGCTGCCGAACGAGATCCCCGAGTTCTTCACGGTCGACGTCACCGACCTGGGCCTGAACCAGGGTGTCCGCGCGGGCGATCTGGCCCTTTCGGCGTCGATGCGCCTGTTGGCGCCGTCCGAGAGCGTGCTGGTGCACGTGACCGCGCCGCGTAACGACGAAACCGCCGCCGCCGCCGCCGCCGAACCGGAAGTGGTGAAGGCGAAGGGCAAGAAGGAAGACGCCGCGGCTCCGGCCGGTGGCGATAAGAAGAAGAAGTAGTTTCTGGTGGCTGTGGAAGCGCAGGTGCGTGGTAGCGATGGGCCGCAGTGGCTCATCGCCGGGCTCGGGAATCCGGGTCCGGAGTATGACCT
>CAMATG010000465.1 GCA_945860645.1 Candidatus Sulfopaludibacter sp. SbA3
GGGGCCGAGTCGGCACCACCCAGGCCGAGATCGCGCATGACGACTTCGTATTCGATCTCCGAGCCCTGGGACCAGCCGCCGATATCGACGCGGCCGGTGTAGTCGGAAACTTCCAGGCAGTGCGGGCCCATGACTTCGGTCCAGGAGGCGCCGGGGCGGCGTTCGCGCCAGCGGACGATCATGCGGCTGGGGCCATCGGCGCGGCTCCAGATGAGGGCGCGCGTGGCGGTGACGTCACCGGCGGCGACGCCTTGGGCAAGAGCAGGGCGGCGGCCGCCGCGGGCGACGAAGGGGGCGGCCTGGAACAGCTGGCGGCGGGAAAGTTTCATTCGGTTCGATTATCCTCTTCGCCGGACTTCGACGACGCCCAATTTGTAGCCTGCCGCACCGTATGGGCTTTCGGTGGAGCTGATTTCCAGGCGGCCGTAGACCCAGACGGAGAAGATGAGTTCCACCTTTACGCTGCGGCCGGTGGACATGGTGGCATAGACGATCTGGTTGCCGGGAGGCGGCGGGGTGTGGACGCAGGCGCCGGCGGTGGGGACGAGCAGGAAGTCGTTCACTTCCTGGAAGCCGTCGTCGAGCGGGACCATGTAGCCGGCGATTTTGACGTTCGTGCCGGTAATCATTTCGAGCAGCGGGGAGCCTTGCCCGGTTTGCGTATCGAGCCCTCGGAGCACGCGCCAATCGACTTCGGCGAAGCCTGCTTTTTCCGACGGAGCGTCATCGACCGGGGGCGCGGCGTCGGCCGTGTTGGTGGGCCGGGCGACGTGGACTTTCGTTGGCTGCGTTTCTTCGACGGGCACCATGCGCTGTCCGCAGGAGCCCAGCACGAATCCGATTCCGCTCAGCCATTCTCGCCGTCGCATGCCTGTACTTCTACTTTATTCCAGCTGGCCGAAGAGGATGCGTTCTTTCCGGCTGGGCGAGGTGTCGCCTTGCGTGACGGTGAGGTAGATGGCGCCTTTGTATTCGTGGAGCGAGACGTATTGGAACGACTTGTTGGTTTCGAAGCGGTAGCGGCGTTTCCAGCGGATGCCATCGGTGGAGACGTCGATGTTGAAGACGGAGCGGGAGACGCCGTCGATCTTTGTCGACTCCTGCCAGCCGAGGTAGTAGGTGCCGTTGAAGCGTTCGAAGTTGGGCTTGGAGGCGGCGCCGTTGGGGATGAGGTCGCGGTAGCGGGGCGTGGTCCACTGGCGCCCGTCCCAGCTGGAGGCGAACATGTAGTTGGCGGTGCCGCCGTCCTGACGGGCGATGGCGAGCCAGGTGCCATCGGGGAGCCGATTCACGGCGGCTTCGGTGAGCTTTTCGGGGCCTTCGCCGTTGAAGTGGCCGAGAACTTCGAAGGTGTCCATCGCCGGGTTGAGGCGGGCGAGCGCATTCTGGCCACCGGGGTAGTTGTTCATGACGGTGTAGGTGGTGTTGTCGATGGTCTTGAACGAATCGATGGTGTAGAGGCCGTAGTCCTTGGGTTCGCGCGTGAAGCCTTGGGCGGCGGCGTCGGCGTGGAAGCGGGCCGGTTGCATGTCGTGGGTGCCGGTGGCGGTTTGGAGTTTTAGGCGATGGATGGTGGGGTGGAAGGTGGTGGTGGCGAGGTCGAAATCGCGGTAGTAGGATTGAGCTTCGCGCTGGCGCGGGGCTTCGCTGGCGAAGAAGGTGCGGAGGGTGGTGGCGTCCTTGCGGATGATGCGGGGGACGAAGCAGGCGCCTTCGGGGAGGGTTTCATTGGCGAAGGCTTGTTTGCCGCGGGCCATGGGGATGCGGTGGGTGACGGCCATGGTGCGGAGGTCGACGATGGACATCGTGCAGTAGACGAAGGGCCATTCGGCGTTTTCGCCGGGCTGGACTTCGTTGGCCATGGAGACGATGTAGGCGCGGTTATCGACGATGACGAATTCGGCGTCGTGGGCGCCTTTGACTTCGGGGCCGGAGACGTTGACGAGACCGGACATGACGCGATCGCCGGCGGCTTTGGGGTCCCAGGGGGCGAGGGCGTTCAAGACCTGGCGGAGTTGGACGCGGCCGGAGACGGGCTTACCGGCGAGGACGTCCTTTTCGGTGAATTGGGCTTGGAGAATTTCGCCTGCGCCTTGGCGATCGCGGTCGTAGACGACGGAGATGAGGCCGTCTTTGTCTTCGACGCCATCGGGGTAGGAGACGTTTTTGCGCTCGTCGAGGAGGAGGCCATCGTTCCAGGTTTTGCCGTCATCGGTGGAGACCTGGGCGGTGAGGTGGCTGCGGCCCTGGAAGCGGTGATGGTTGACCAGGAGCAGGTTGCCGGAGGCGAGGCGGCGGAGGAAGAAGCGGGAGCCGGGGCTGGCGATTTTGGTGGCGGCGCCGGGTGTCCAGGTTTTGCCGCGATCGGAGGAGAAGCTTTCCCACAGCACGCCCGCGCCGGTGCGGGTGAGCATCCAGAGGCGTTTGTCGCGGAGTTCGACGACCATGTTTTCGAGTGCCCATTCGGGGGCCTGGACGGCGCCGTGGAGCTTCCACGATTTGCCTTTGTTGGTGGAGATGGCCACGCCCTGGACCTGCGTGGAGCGGGCGAACCAGTCGTAGGTTTTCTGCGGCGCGTGGGTGACGGGCAGGACCCATTCGCCGGAGGAGAGGACGATGGGTTTGTTCATGCGGAAGGCGACGGCGGCTTCGTCGAAACCGAGGCGGAATTCGGCGCCCCAGGTGGGCGTTTTGGCGTCGGGCTGGTTGCAGATGCGGGCCCAGACGCCATGTTCGGCCGTGTCTTTGTTGCCGCGGTTGTAGATGTACCAGAGGCGGCCGGCGGGATCGCGCCAGAGAGTGGGGTCGAAGGCGCGGGCGCCGTCGCGCGGGCCGGCTATGACTTCGGGGGCTGTGAAGGTTTTGCCGTCACCGTAGGCGAGAAGGACGGAGTTCGTGACTGACGGCTCCTTGAAGCCGCCGGTGTACCAGGCGACGAAGACGCGGCCTTTCGGCGTGTGTTCGATGCCGGGGATGCCTTGCCAACTGCGCGGCAAATCCGCGGCGAACGAACCCAGGGCGAGGAGCGCCAAACAGACGAATTTCATAGCGAAGTAAAGCGTATCATCGTAGGCGGGACAGCATGAAGCTTTGGATTGTTTGGTTGGGACTCGCGGCAGTGGGTCAGCAGGCGCCGCACGCGCCGCAGCCGGTGAATGACGCCGCGTTGCCGGTGCGGAAGGTGTGGAAGACGTATCCGGTTTACCATCCCGATAAGGCCCCGCCGGACTACATTGAATGGCTGCGGACGCAGGCGCCGGAAGAGATCACCGCGCCCGATGGGGAGACACTGTTTCATGCGCCGATGGTGATTGGATCGTTGGGGCAGAGGCCGCCGACGGATCCGCCGTTTCTGCACGATAAGGCCTGGTTCGATCGGGTGAATCCGCCGTTGAACCGGGAGGGGGCGATTACGGGTTTTGTGTATGTGTTGCGGACGAAGGGGAAGGTGGAGATTGGAACCTATTCCTGCGCCATGTGCCACACGCGGGTGATGCGGAATGGCGCTGTGATCAAGGGCGCGGCGGGGAACTTTCCGGTGGAGGCGGCGTTGGCGTTGGACCTGGAAGTGTCGGCGGGCTTGCCGGCGATGCGGGATGCGAGTAAGGATTTGCTGCGGCGGGTGTTTGGGTTTTCGGGGGAGTTCAGCATTCCGAGCGCGGCGAAGCTATTGGCGTCGCGGGCGGCGGGGCAGATTCCCGATTTGAATGGTGTGGGCGGGCGACGATATTTGACGCATACCCGGTTGTATGAAATCCAGAGCCCGGCCGACCTGGCGCGCTATGTGGCCGGGAAGCAGCATTTGTATGCACCGGACGAACGGGCGAGCGCGGAGCAGGTGCAGGCGTTGGTGCAGTATGTGAGCGGGCTGAAGACGCCAATGAGCCCGGTGAAGGCGGACAAGACGACCCGGCTGGGGGCCCAGGTTTTTGAGCGGGAGGGGTGCGCGCAGTGCCACGGGAAGGAGACGAAGCTGACGCCGGTGGCCGTGGTGGGGACCGATCCGGCGATGGCGACGGACGCGCGGACGGGGACGGGTTACTACAGAGTGCCGTCTTTACAGGGGTTGTGGTATCGCGGGACTTTGTCGCATACGGGCGAGGGGACGTCGTTGGAGGACTGGTTATCGCCGGTTCGTTTGCAGTATTTGAAGGGGCATGAGTACGGCTTCAAGCTGAGCTCAACCGACCGGTTTGCGTTGATTGCGTATTTGCGAACGCTTTAGTTTTTCCAGTCCGCTTCGAGCATCAGGAACGCGTGGGCGTAGCGGCGGCCGAACTCGCGAAGGCTGGGGGAATCGAAGTGCAGCACGTCGCCTTTGTGGGTGAGGCCCTGGGAGGAGACGAAGGCGACGCGGGTGCCGTTGACGGCGAGTTGGGCGAGTTGCTCGTTGACCATGCGGGCCATGGCGTAGTCGTTCTTTTCGCGGGTGTAGAGGAACTGACCGAGTTCGCCGACGACGATGGGCACGTCGCCCAGGTCGGCGCGGAGCGATTTCATGACGGCGAGCCAGCGTTCCTGGTAGGTGCGGATGAGTTCGAGTTTGGGGCAATCGGCTTCGCCCTGGTGCCAGAGGATGCCGCGGAGGCGGCCGTTTTTCATAGCCACTTTGGCGCGGCGAACGGCGTCGGTATAGAGCTTGCCACCGGGCTTCCATTCGTCGAGCGCGCTGCCGCCCATGGCGGCGGGGATGAGCCCGACTTTCTTGCCGGGGGCGAGATCGGCGAGGGTCTTGGCGAAGGAGCGGCCGAGGCCGGTGCCGAGGCGATCGGGCCGGTCGAAGTGGATGGGCTCGACGGCGGGGGCCCAGGTTTCCTCTTTGGTGAGTGTGAAGACGCGCGGGTGGGGGAGTTTGTCCTGCTCTTCGATGACGCCGCGGCCGGCCATGTTGGATTGGCCGATGAGCAGGAACAGCTCCATTTCCTGCGCGCTGGCGGCGAGGGAGAGGGCGAAGAGGAGGAAGCGAAACATGATCCACATATTCTACAGAAATGCTTCGCATGTAGACTGATTTGGATGGCTTTTGCGAACGTAGATACCTATTTGGCCGGGAAACCGGAGGCGCTGGCGTTGGTTCGCTCGGTGATTCGGCGGGTGTGTCCGGAGGCGGTGGAATCGATTGCTTACAACATGCCGGCGTATAAGTTGAACGGGGAGGTGCTGATCTACTTCGCGGCGTGGAAGAAGCATTATTCGCTGTATCCGGTTTCGCCGGAGATGGCGCCGGGGCTGGTGGTGGAAAAGGCGACGGTGCGGTTCTCTTATGCGGAGCCGGTGCCGGTGGAGTTGATTGAGAAGATTGTGGCGCAAAGGGTGCGCGAGGCGGAAGGGAAGAGGGGCTGAGGATTATGGGACTGTTGGATTCATCGATGGACCAGACGCAGGTGCGTCGGTTGCTGGCGCGGTTGGGGATTGCCGAGGCGCAGTCGGGCGTGTGCCACGCGGAGTGGGCGGACGCGGGTGGGGATGAGGTGGAGATTATCAGTCCGGCCGACGGGCAGATGCTGGCGGCGGTGCGGTTGGGGGTGGAAGAGGACTACGACGATGCGGTGTATTTTGCGCAGCG